>MWCM01000009.1 GCA_002070055.1 bacterium ADurb.Bin212
TCAAGAAGATGACACTGGCCTTCCTACCGTTTGCAGTTATCTCACTACTTTTACCACACTAAGTGGCGAAGAGCCTTGTGCGCCTTGACAAAACGGCTAATATGTGATAGAATGCATAAGTTTGCGCATGGCAAATCGCTCCTTAACGAGTTGAGGTTCGACTGCCGTTGGCAACAAGCAGCCTGTATTAACGGGCTGACTGAATAGAGGAGGTCATCTAACATGACCGCCACCAAGCTGTTCGCCATCGCCATCGCCCTGATCGCCACTCTGGCCACCCCCGCGCTGTGCGCGGACGGCGGGTTGAACCCCGCCGACATCCCCGGCGCCGATGCTTGGGATGTTCCCGGCGAAGTCGACGAGGTCGACCGCCAGGCGGCTAAGTCCGACTGGTCAACGGTAGACTTCGTTGGTCACAGCGAAGTGATCGAGGGCGAGTACATCCCCGAACGCCGCGATCGTTGGGACATGGCAAGAATTGGGATGGTCGCCAGAGGTAAGTACCCGTTCATGGAAAACACCACGACGGGGTACACCAGGCCCAAGGACATGCAGGAGTTGTTCAGCGAGATGGACGGCGAGACCGTTTCGCGCATGCTCACGCCAGAAGTGAGCTACTCTCTGAGCGAGGACTACACCTACGTCTTTGTCTCGGACATGCAAGCTCGCCACTTCTTTCCTGCCTACATCGAGCGCTCCGAGAAGTCGGGCGTGGAACCCAGGACCACGGACGGCGCAACTGTGTACGACAAGTACAGAGTCGTGTCATTCTACGGTGTCTGGCAAAACGCCAAACTGGGACGCATCGTCAGATTCTTCGACCTGCGTCTCCCTGACTGGGAACACCGTGTTGTCTGGCAAGACAGTAGCGGAAACCGCCAGACGACCGAGTGGACTCGATCTGGCGCTGAGGCCTCTACTTGGCTCAGCGGGATTGCGACACCCAGTAACTGGGGACGCGTGGAGCATCGGTACTCTCCTGTCGCTTCCATGCTCATCATACATATCGAAGGTCGGCAGGTCTGGCGGGGTGACTACCGCCAGATACCCGACTAAGAACCGGTCCCCCGCCGCGCGCGAAGCTGCGCACGGCGGGGGCGCCAATCTTACACCTATTGACAAGTATTAAAATATATGCTATAATGAAGAAGTTGCTTGGGAAGTTAGTGTTAACCCAAGCTTTTTTATTTAACATGCAGATACTTGCATTTTAAAAATACATAGTATATACTCCCCTACTAGATAGCATTTAGCGCCCTGTGATACACAAATATATATTACTTGTGTGTCACAGAAGCTCTAAAAGAGCATTTTATTAACTTAATCGGTCGAATGGAGGAGGTTTCACTCATAAGGTGATAAAACCTCATTAAACAAGGGATTTGGGGCAAGGCATAATACTCCGAACATTACCTCGCCGACTTCCAAATCACATTATGGTTCTTCTTAAGAAGAATTTAGTAAGTGTTGTTAAATCAACTTTAAAATTTAAAAAGATCGCCAGTATTGTAGCCGCAATATTACTTACAGCTACACTGCTAGGCTTAATCGCTATCGAATCTCCTCAGGTTGTTAGGGGTAGCGATGAAAATAATAAAACTAAACCAAACTTAATTTTTAAGCCAGAAAGTCACAAGGCTGTAGTTTTGGGTGATAAAAAGCCTGAAATTGTGCCTGGTGAATCTTTGGCACAAAAGGAAGCTAGAGAAAAGGCTGAGGCTGAGGCAAAAATAAAGGCGCAGACCTTAATTGCCGCTAAAAGTAGAAGTGTGGTCTCTCGCGAAAGAAGGATTTATAATGATCCAACCAGCTTTGATGGTATTTATACTGCGGCTGGAAACGCTTTTGGGGTTGACCCTATGCTACTTAAAGCCATTCACTACGTAGAAACCGGCTGTTCTGGTTCGACTACCCGTTCCTCACACATGGGAGCAACAGGTCCGATGCAGTTCTTACCATCTACCTTTGCTAGACACGGTGTAGATGGAAATGGAGACGGATTCAAGGATATTCATAATGTAGAGGATGCAATATTCTCTGCTGCCAATTATTTGCGAGCTTGCGGATACCCAAATATCCAAAGAGCGCTTTGGGGATACAATCCATCACAGTCATATTATAATAAGGTGATAGGTGTAGCCAGATCTTTCGGCATGATTATCTAATTTGTGTCTGCGAAAGTAAAACAGGAAATTAACTAAAAATATAAAAATAACAAAAGCCCCTGAGAACGGGGCTTTTGTTATGTATTGGGCGTTTAATTGTTTGATGCGTCCAAGGCTTCCCATTTTGAATATTCGCTTCTTTCCCCTAGGTCGGATTCTATCATCAGCAATCTGTTATATTTAGCAGTGCGCTCACTACGTGCTGGAGCACCCGTTTTAATAGCGCCACAACCGCAAGCCACAGCTAGGTCTGCAATAAAGTGATCTTCTGTTTCTCCGGAACGGTGGGATATTATTATCTTAAAACCAGCTTGAATAGCAGTGCGAATTGTCTCTACAGCCTCAGAAAGAGTGCCTATTTGGTTTGGTTTAATTAAAATGCCGGTTGAAGAGTTGTGCTCAATGCCTCTTTTTAATAACTCTTTGTTTGTGGCGTATAAATCATCTCCAATCGTCTCTATATGGTCGCCGATGCGGGAGGTTAATTCTCTCCAGCCATCCCAATCATTTTCATCTAAGCCATCCTCTATAGATACAATTGGGAATTTCTCTACCCAATTAGCATAGAACTGCACCAACTCCTCTGTGGTTAACGATCGATTTTCGCGGTGAAGTTGATAAATGCCCTCACTATAAAAGCGTGAAGCCGCGGGATCCAGTGCAATGAAAACATCTTCACCGGGAGTGTAGCCGGCGTCCTTAATTGACATTATTAGTAGCTCCATGGCTTGTTCGTTTGAAAAGAGAGATGGAGCGAAACCGCCTTCGTCACCCACTAATGGCTGATAGCTTCGTTCATCTAATATTTTCGCCAGAGAGTGGTATATCTCTGTGCCGGCTTGTAAGGCTCTTGCTAATGATGGGAATGCTACCGGCACGATCATGAATTCCTGAAAATCGGTGGAGCCAACAGCGTGCTTTCCGCCGTTTAAAATATTCATCAGGGGGATTGGTATCTTGTATTTTTCGTGCCTGATGCCTATAAGCTTAGATAAATATTCATATAACTCTAAATTGTTACTGACTGCGGCCGATTTTGCACAGGCCATAGATACGGCTAGCGTGGAATTACCGCCCAGTTTGGTTTTGTTGGGTGTGCCATCTAAATCAATCATTTTTTTATCGATCTCTGCCAAATTGTCGGCGTCCATACCGACAATTTCTTTTTTGATGGCGGTATTGATTGTCTCTACGGCTTTCTGAACGCCCTTGCCGCCATAGCGGTCTTCGTCGTTATCACGCAATTCCAATGCTTCATATTGGCCAGTGGAAGCACCGCTCGGCACATAGCCAATTTTATTTGATCCGTCCTCCAGCCTGACTTTACAGGCAACGGTTGGATTGCCTCTGGAGTCCAGAATCTCATACGCTTTGATATCTGCAATTTTTGACACTTCTCCTCCTTTTATTCATAATTGACGCTTGAATCCGGCGGAATTACGCAGATCCAAAATTGTCCCCTATTAAACACAATCTCTTCTCCTTTACTATCGTAAAAAACCTCTCTGTCTTTTCTGGAATCTTTCTTCCATTTGCCTTCAATAACTTCTCCGTCAAGAAAGATTTTTGCGCTTCCTTCACCTACGGTTTCCATTAGGTAGCCATGCTCATTAATTCTGGTGACAAGCGGGGATCGTTTTACGGTCATTACAATCAGGTTGGTGGGAGCAATCTCTGACTTACTCTCACGATCTTTTTGCACCGAGCCATTGTTTAATACCCGTTTGTAGGTATTTGTTGTGTTGTCATATTTGAATTTAACATTGTAACTGGCACTGGAGAATAGCACGTTAATATTCGTTGCACTTGGTGTGGAGCTGCTTGGAGTGGTTTGGCCTTGGCTCTGCGAGTCGGTCACTGTTTGCGTATTAGCATTATTAGAACTATCTTCGACTTCTTGATTTGGGTTTATGGCTTCAGCAAATTTATATTGACGATAATTTGGCGTGGCAGAATAACCAAGTTTTGATGCTTGCTCCCGAAGCTTACTTACTGAGGCAAACATTGTGTGTTCCCTGGAAACCTTTAAGGAGGTGTCACGCCAGTAAGGAGCGGTGTATTTAAATTGATCCAAATCGAATACTTTTTCGTTGGCAATTTGATCAAGAGCATAAGCGTTTCCGCCCACATGAGCATAATAGGCATTGTATCCCATAGCCCAATCTACATAGTAGGGGCGGGCTGATCTGACGGGGCCAACTTTGTCGGCCTCTTTGGGGCCGAAAATCGCCATAAATCTGGTTATGCCTCCTTCAGCGATTGCCTCGTAAACAATACTGGCTTTGTCTAAACCTGCTTGCGGTCTGGCATCCACATGGTTCTCTACCATTACGGCCAGAGGATATTTGTCTTGTGTCTCTGAGCTTATAGCGCTACCGTCAAGTCTGGAGTAGAAGGTTGGTTCATAATTTTTTTCTTCGATAAGTGCGTCCTCTTCGGCTTGTTCTTGTGGCGTAGTTTTAGTCATAAAATACAGACCGGTAGCAACGGCGGCGATAAGCACAAGACCAGAACAGATAATAAATATTAATCTTTTTTTAGGGTTGGCAAAAAAATCAGCCAAGCGCTGTTTAAGGCTTTTTTTATGTGTAATAGTAATCTCTTCCAGATTCATACCCCTCCTACTAGGCAACATTAAAATTTGTAATATTTCTTCGGAATTATTATATCACAAAAAATCGCTATTATATAAATTAACTCTTTTAATCTTGCCAGTATTTTTTGCCACGGAGATTTTCTGGCAGGTGTGATTTTGAATCATACATTTGGTAGCCTTTGCCAAATCCGAAATCTCTCATCATTTTAGTCGGGGCGTTGCGAATATCTAAAGGAATTGGGTCAACCCGCATGTTTTTGATATCTTCTGAAGCCGAAGCATAGGCGCTATCGACAGATCTGGATTTGGGAGCCAAAGATAAATATATTACACACTGTGCTAATATTACATTCGCTTCCGGCATTCCTACAAAATGCACGGCTTGCTGGCAGGCCACTGCTTGAAGTAGCGCGTTTGGATCTGCCATACCAATATCTTCGCTGGCAAAACGAATCAAGCGTCTAACAACATAAAGAGGATCTTCACCCGCCTCTATCATTCTAGCTAAATAGTGAAGCGCTGCATCGACATCGCTGGCTCTTATAGATTTGTGCAGGGCGGATATTGCATCGAAGTGACCATCTGCTCCTTTGTCATATCTGATAAACTTCTGCTGTATTGCCTCTTCGGCGGTTGTGATATCAATAAGAAGTTGTTTATTTTTTGCTCTTGTGGAGAGGATGGCAATCTCTAAGGCATTGTAGGCATCTCTAGCGTCCCCTTCGCACAACTTGGCAATGTGAGCCTTGGCTTCTTTTGTGACTTTAACCTTAGCGTTAAGAGGTGTTTTAAATATTAGCCCCTGATTAACTTTTGTAACAGCGCGATCTAAAAGAGTTACAATATTAGTTTCTGTTAGTTCACGAAGGTGGAAAACTCGACATCTGGAAAGAAGTGGCGAATTTACCTCAAAAGAGGGATTCTCTGTAGTGGCGCCGATAAATATTATTACCCCATTCTCGATATACGGCAGAAAAATATCTTGCTGAGACTTATTAAAGCGATGGATTTCATCGACAAAAAGCACACTCTTTTGGTTGTTAGTTGTAAGATTAATCTCTGCCTCTGCAATGATCTGTTTTGCCTCCGCTTTTGATGCGGATACAGCAGAGAGTTGAAAGAAGTTAGCCTTTGTTTTTTTTGCTATAATTTTTGCAAGCGTGGTTTTGCCGCAACCGGGCGGCCCCCAAAGAATCATAGATGGCAGTTTGTCTGCCTCTATCGATCTTCTGAGCAACTTTCCCTCGGACAGAATGTGCTCTTGGCCGACATAATCGCTAAAAGAGGTTGGTCTTAATAGATCAGCGAGTGGTTTTTGTGAATCAAATGAAGTAATAGTGCTGTCCATGGCACTATTGTATCAAAGCAAGTAATACCGAACAACAGCCGAACTACTTTTTGAGACCTTGCAAGTATTTGACTGCCGAGAGAGCTGCATTTGCGCCCTGCCCTGAGGCGATAATTAGCTGTTTGTGGTCTAGATCTGTAATGTCGCCGGCAGCAAAAATGCCTGGACATGAAGTCGCTTGATATCTGTCGGTGATAATATGTTTTGACTCGTTAGTTTCGACTAGTCCCCTTACAATCGAATCATCGGCAACATGACCTACCTCGACAAAAACACCATCAACGCTAATTTCTCTGCCTGTTTTTGTTAAGATTGAATTCACAACGTTTTCGCCTTTTATTTCGACAATTTCATCATTAAATATTTTTTCAATTTTTTGGTTATTTATAACCTTGTCAATTAACACTTCGTCACCCCGAAAGGACTCCTTCCGATGTAATAAATAAACGCTTGAAGCTATCTCTGCCATGGTTAAAGCTGTCTCTAGCGCTGAATTTCCGCCACCAACTACCGCGACAGCTTTTCCCTTAAAAAATTGTCCGTCACAATTGACGCAGTAGCTGATTCCCCTGCCAATAAAATCCTCTTCGCCCTTTACATTTAACTTGCTGGGAGATTTGCCGTAGGCCAGGACTAAGCTTTTGGCTCTGACTTCACCATTGGGGCTTTTAACTATAAACGCATCTTCCTGCTTTTCAATCTTTTCGGCCATGGCATATTTGATTTCGATTGGGTATTTGTTTAAGTGTTTAAGCAGTTTATTGGCCAGATCTGCACCATTTATGTGCTCTTCTCCTGGCCAATTTTCGATATCTAAAACGTTAGGCAGTTGCCCTCCTGGTTGCTGAAATAATATTGCGGTTTTAAGTTGTCTTCTGGCAGCAAAAATAGCTGCTGTGATGCCGGCAACTCCACCGCCAACAATTGCTATATCATACATAATTATTCTCCTTGGTATGAGTAAATATTTGACTAGTTTAAGATGCCCCTATTTTTGACCGCTTTGCCGATCCTGTTTATTGCCAAGGCATACGCGGCTTGTCTCATGGTAATATTTTTGTTAACAGAAAAATTATAGATATCATAAAAGGCGCTGGACATTTTTTGGGCCAGTTTTTGTTCAATCTCCTCCTGTGTCCAATAAAATCGGGAGCGATTCTGAACCCATTCAAAATAACTAACAGTAACGCCCCCGGCGTTGGCCAGTATATCCGGTATAACATCGACCCCATTTTTGGTTAATATGGTGTCTGCTTCCGGTGTTGAGGGGCCATTTGCCACCTCTAGCACACACTTTGCTTTAATATCTTTAGCATTATCTTTGGTGATAACATTTTCCAAGGCTGCAGGAATGATAATATTAACATTCAGTTTAAATAGTTCTTGGGAGGATATTTCTTTGCCTTTTTTATACCCTAGCAAAGAGACATGTTTTCTTTTGTATTCGTCAAGGTCGTGGGGATCAAGTCCCTCTTTATTATAGATTGTGGCTTTGGAGTCGGCTACGGCCAAAATCTTGATTTTGTGGTGGAATAGAATATCTGCCATATTGGCTCCGGCATTTCCAAAACCTTGTATGGCCACAGTTATGTCTTGAGGATTCAGCGACTTTGCCTTCAAATATTCAAATAACACATAAGCCGCACCTTGAGCAGTAGCTGTATCTCTGCCCAATGAGCCCTCATTTTCTAGTGGTTTGCCCGTAACAACTGCGGGAGAGTGTTTGCGAGATATTCTAGAATACTCATCCATAATCCAAGACATGGTTTGTGCGTTGGTATATACGTCTGGAGCTGGAATATCAGTGTCTGGACCAATTAATTCGAAAAGTTTGTTAACCCAGCCGTGGGTTAAATGTTTTAATTCGTGCTCGGAAAGCTCTTTTGGATTAACTGCGATTCCGCCTTTGGCGCCTCCGTAAGGTATGTCGACTGTGGCGCACTTAAAGGTCATCCATGTGGCTAAGGCCTTTACTTCATCCAAATTCACATCAGGATGGTATCTTAAGCCTCCCTTGTATGGGCCTCTATAATTGTTATGCTGGACGCGAAAACCTTTGAATATTCTGATTTTGCCGTTATCCATTTCAAGCGGTATTGAAACCTCAACTACCCTTTCTGGCTCCTTTAAAACCTTTATTATTTCTTGATCACAATCAGAATACTTTGCTGCTGAATCAATTTGACGCTGCGCATTTTCGAAAGGATTGTTGTTCATATTTAACCACCTATTAGATTAAGACCGATATGGTCATTATATTTTCTTTTTATTGCTTGGTCAAAAACTTCCAGCTTGATTTCGCAAGTTGCGGCTACGGTTGCCGAAA
Source organism: bacterium ADurb.Bin212 (assembly GCA_002070055.1). Lineage (GTDB taxonomy): Bacteria > Patescibacteriota > UBA1384 > XYA2-FULL-43-10 > XYA2-FULL-43-10 > MWCM01. The sequence continues at coordinate 8,436 of MWCM01000009.1, forward strand.
TTAAATGCCCTGCGATCGGCTTCATATTTATATCGCTTAAGACCGCGTGTATATGCGTGGTGGTGTCATTATCTAGCGTCGCGACGTTGCCTACTAGCGAAACGATCTCCAACTCTTGGTCAATCTTTTTTTGTGTAAATCTTTTGTCTTTTAGATTATAAAATGCGAGCTCAACACCAGACACCGCTCCGAGGCCCGATAACCACCCCCCAGTGATTTTGTTTGTTTGGCAATATTTTTTAATTTCGGCAACTATCTCTTCGTCTTTTTTCAGCACAAGTACTAGGGTTTGAGGTTTAGTTGAATGGCTCATTTTGTTCTCCTAATAAATACTTTTTATTATCATAATACAAATACAATATCTGACTTCATTTAGATTATCAAAAAAATGATGTGCAAAAAACCGATCATTTGATCTGCATTAATTTATGCACAAACATATCAGAACAAAAAAACCAATCAGCAATTAAGTGAAGATTCGATAAAATAAACCCTTTAGTAGAGACCAGATGATAATTGCTAATGTTTTGGCGGCCGGCCACGTTCCAGGTAAGGCAGCAATTAATACTGCTATTAGTATCCAGTGGCCACTTTTGACAAAAGCGTAAATATTCCAAACAAAAAACAACAAAAGAAACACTGAGATGAGTAATTGATACTCAACCGAAAGAGTGGCCATATATGAGTCGTAGTATGAAAACAACTTATCTAAAAAATTGCCGTTCATCGATTATTTCTTTCCCACAACTACTATTACATCAAATTTTCCGGCTACTTGGGGATTTTCGAACATTGTTACTGTATAGCCAGAGAGTATGCCTTTAATCAGCTCCGCTTCGGGAGATTTTCCGGTATTGTAATATATGGTTGTTGATTCGTAATTAAAATTACTAGCGTTAGATACTCCATCAATGATGAAACCGTTGTCGACCAATATTTTTTGCACCGTGGCTGCCGATCCGCTTATACCGTTACCGTTTAGGACCTTAACTTGCACTGCGCTTTTATCTAAACTTACTGGCGTTTCCTCTGTTGGAGTTGTTGTGGCAGGCGCGGTGCTCTGGCTGGGTGTATTTTCCGGTTCACTTTCTTGGCTATTCTCTTCTTCCTGTTCGGTACCAATCCTTGTGTAATCTTGGCCGCTGACTATTTGCACTCCTGAGTCCTGATTTTGGTTTGCACTACTATCTGAATTCTTTGAGGAGTCTTTAAATAAATTGCTTTTTATAAAAAAGATATATGCACCCGCGGCAACAATCACCAAAATAATAACGACAACGGGCCACTTCCTTTTTTTATTTTTTTTGACAATGGCTTGTGGCATAGAATTGTTCTGATTTTTTTCTTGTGGTTGTTGTTCTTTTGTGTCGATAGTATCGATGCTTTTTTTGAGGTGAGCAAAAGGTTCTTCGTGATCAGAAAAAATATCCTCGTAAACCGGAGGGGTTGTCCCAGACCTATCTATAGGAATCTCTGTGACTGTATTATCTTTAATCTGATCTGTTTCTTCTGCGGGTGTTTTTTCCGTGGAGTTTTGATCCGAGTCTAATAGATCGGGTTTATCATCTTTAGCTTTTATTTTGATATCATCTGAAATTCCCATAAACGGTGTTCCCCTCCTAATAACTAAAACATATTATATCACAATATTGTTGCACTAGGTCAAACGTTACTAAAGTTGGGGTGCTTTCTAATGTTTGTAATATATTTTTTCCATTCATCACCGACGATAATCGAATTATCAAGGTTTGCCTCTTTTAATATCTCAGCAAGATAAGTAACGTTTTCCAGTTCAAATTCGAGAAGATTGATAGATAACAAATCGGCTAATGGCGCGGAGGTTGAGACCACAGCCCAATGAGTGGCTGCCAACTCTCCGTCTGATCCGGGACCGTTTCCCTGCATGGTGGCATATCCATCGACCACCGACAACGAAGCGGGCATTATTTGATAAAGAGAACTTATAAGGTTGTTGTGCTGAGTACTTGAGGCGGATGCAATTGAGCTCTGCTTGTTAATTCTAAGTGATCTGACGAAAGACTTGTGGGACTGTGCGGTAGGATCAAGATGGCTGGGAAGTAGGTTGCTTATAGAACCAAAATAGTTGTAAATGCCATGTGTTTTTGGGGGGGTAACTGAAATTATAAAATCTGATTCAACAAGCGTTTTTGGAAGCGATATTTTGCGCTTGTCGCTAGAGTCTTGGTTTGATGTAGCTGTTTGATATTGGTCTTTTTGTAAGTCGACAAGGGCTAAGTCGTATTTTTCTTGAATATCAAAATATTTATAGTTGTGAAATGCTTCTAGTGCGGTGCCAAGAGCACAACTTTCTGCCAAAGTGATTTGGTTTTTGACGTGCGGCGAAATAAAGTCGAGTAATGCGTCTAAGGTGTCTAAATGTGTTGCTGAAAGTTGATAGCTGCTGCAGTAACAGTTGGCCTTAATTACAACATTCTTGGCATTGGAAATTGCGCTTACAATATCCGTTTTCATCAACGATAGCGCCCTCGAGACGTTATAAAAACGATCATCAGATGTGATAAATGATATTTTAGCCATATAATTTATAAAAATATTACCACCTAAGGTCAGAATCCAGGTTTTCTTTTTCTTGGCGTCCTGATTTAGTTATTATGAGTCTACCGTTTTTTTCGTCAACCTGTACATTAACCTCTTCGCCCTTCTCCCAGAGAAGTTTACGTAAAACCCATTTGGGCAAAGTGATGCACAAACTGTAGTTAGAGAACTTGATTAATTTTCGTTTTTCCACCTCCATGTTAGTAATAGTATATTCTATAAAGACCTGTTGAGTCAAATGTTAATAGCGTCTTATAACGCCTCTGACTTTTCCTTGGATAATAACTCTATTTTTAGCAAAATGCATTGCTTTCATGGTTATGTTTGCTGGTTGGAGGCGAATGGTAGATTTTTCGTTATAGTATCTTTTAAGAGTAGCTTTATCGTTATCTATTAAGGCTACAATAATGTCGCCGTTTCTGGCATTTGAGGTTTGTTCAATTATTACGTAGTCTCCATCTAAAATGCCGTCGTCTTTCATTGATTCGCCTCTGACTTTTAAGGCAAAGGTTTTTTTACCCATCATATCTCTGGGAATTTCTATGGTATCGCCGGTTCTTATGGCCTCTATTGGTTTGCCGGCATCTATGGTTCCTTCTAGAGGTATTTCAAAAGATTCAAGGTTAGATGCGAAAGATGGTGTGAGCTGTAGCGATCGTGCTGATATTGCTTCGCGAGATAAATAGCCCTTTTCTTCTAATATGTTTATGTATTCAGCTACAGTGCCGGTTGAAGAAAATTCAAAGTAATAAGCTACCTCACGAAAGCTAGGTGCATATCCGTTTTCTTCGATAAACTGCCTGATGTAATCTAAAATCTCTTTTTGTCTACGTGTTAAGGGCTCCATGTTTGCTCGCTATAAAACCCAACCGTCGTTAAAGGGTGGCGTTAAATAATTTATGTTCGGTGTTAGTTCGGTCATAGTCTTATTATACCAAACAAAAAACGAACACCACAGATGGTTATCCACATGTTGATTTTTACTCTCCTAAAACAAAAAAAGTCATCTTTTTGATGCAAGATGCTTCTTTGTTTTGCTGACAATCCGAGAACGTTGACAATTCTTTTCGGACAGAATCGTCATCCTTCTCACTATTCTAACCTGCGTAATTCTTGCCAAGAACATGACGTCTCCTTGGCTAAAAATATTTACTTACAGTAAGAATATTACTTATTTGGTGATCGAGTCAACAGCTAACATTTTGGTTGTTGATATTAAGGAATCTGGGACTTAAATATAAAAATATAATGTGTAAATGTTTCAATCTACTAATCTATATAGAACGATGCCGCAGGCTGTGGCTACGTTCAGTGATTTAGCAACTCCCTTCATGGGTATCTCCACATGGTCATGGCACTGTTCCAGGACTTTTTTGCTTACTCCATCAATTTCGTTTCCTAAGATTATTGCGATTGGTGTTTGATAATGATAGTGTTGGTAATTTACGCTTCTGGCGGATTGCTCCAAGGCGACGATTTTTATTCCAATTTTTTTCAGGTGCTTAACAATTCTTAGTGTGCTCTTGTAGTATCTCCAATTGACGTGTTCTATTGTGCTTAGCGCAGTTTTTGAGATCTGTGGTCTGGGTGGGGTTGCGGTTATGCCACACAAAAATACCTGTTTTACGCCAGCAGCGTCACAAGTGCGAAAAATTGCGCCAACGTTGTGCATAGATCGGATATTATCCAAAATAACGTAAATATCTTTTGAATCACTCTTCAAAATATTGTGATGTATTAATGATGGGGTTTAGAATGTAAAATAAAGGAGAGTTTTAATATTCCTGAGATTTAAGAGAAATTACATAATAAATGCCTTCTCGGGTATGCCTACTTATCCAATCTACGCCTTATTTCACTAGCTAAATTCTTAACCGGAAGAGTTTCTTGCGCCGAAGCGGAAAGGTCCCTGAGAATAACCTCATCTTTTACTGCTTCAGCTTGTCCAATAATAACCGCATATTTTGACTTTGATTTAACTGCGTTTTTGATCTGCGTGCGAAGGCTCTCGTGAGAAGGGATAAATAGAACATTTATAGATTCTTTGCTAATTTGATCGTAAACTTTTTTAGCCTTGTTTTTGGCTTTTTCGCCCAGTTGTAAAATGCAAACTTCGATGCCATTTTTGACAGGGGGCTGGACCTTTTGCTCTTTCATTAAATTAACAATTCGGTCTATACCCAACGAATAGCCGACTGCGAAGCTTTTGGGGCCGCCCAGTTTCTCTATCAAGTCATCGTACCTACCTCCACCACCAAGTGAATTTTGTCGCTCTATGTCGCTTGCTTCAGCTATCTCGAATACCGTTTTTGAATAATAATCTAGGCCCCTAACTAATCTTGGGTCTATGTCATATCTAATTTGAAAATAATCCAATAACTCCAAAAGTTCCTGAAAGTGGTTTTTGCAATCGGAACAAAGTGTGTCTAAAATAACGGGAGATTCCTTGGCAATTTTTTTGCAGGATTCCTCCTTGCAGTCAAGAAGCCTAAGCGGGTTATTGTGATATCTTAAATTACAATTATCACAAGACAAAGAAAGTTTATCTTTGTAATATTTTTTTAGTTTGGCAATATATTTGGGGCGGCATTTTGGACAACCGATTGAATTAGTGTATATAATTAAGTCTTTTAGACCCAGTCGTCCCAATATCTCCCAACAACTCATGATTGCCAAGTAATCTGATTTTGGTGTTTGGTCTCCAAAAATCTCGATACCCAACTGCTGAAACTCTCGATAGCGTCCCTTTTGTGGTCTGTCGTGTCTGAACATAGCGCCAAGATAATATAATTTGACGGGTTGTGGCCAACTGGCCATACCATTTTGAATATAGGCTCGAACAGCTCCAGCTGTTCCTTCTGGTCTAAGCGCCAACTTTTCATCACTATCTTCTTTGGTTTGTTCTAGCAAATAAATCTCTTTTTGAATAATATCGGTATCTGATCCTATGCCCCGGCAAAAAACCTCAGAGTTTTCAATATGAGGAAGATCAATGCGATCAAAACTTAAGGCAGAAAGAGTATTTTCGGCGATTGATCGAAAATGCTGCCAATAAGGTTGATCTTTGGGTAATATGTCGCGGGTGCCTCTTGGTGTTTGAAAACTTTTATTAGACATTTTGCCTCAGTGATTATTGTTAGTCTGTTAAAATCCTAGCTAATAGAATGGGGCATGTCAAATGGATCAATATATATATGCCTCTTGGGGTCAGTATTTTTCAGAAACTTGCAGTTGTGCTTGTGAACTTTAATGGTGTGGTCGCGTCCTACATAGCCGACAATCTTATCGGTTTTGCCGGGGTTGCAGCATTTAGCCATTTTGAGTCTAAGTGCTGAAAACGTTTGAGAGTTGTCAGTTTTTAATAAGTTTTTAGATTTTTTGCTCGGTTGAATATTTACCTCTGGATAGAGAGTTTTTAAAGCAGCATACTTCGAGACCGATCGATTGTATACAGCGACCATCAAATCATCAATCGATTTATATGGCAACCTGGATTTGGAGAGCAGATTTCTGGCTTGATTATCACTAATTGGAGTTAGTGAATTTTCTACAACCAGTTCAGAAAAGATCTTTTTGCCTCTCTCGGCCAACTCATTAAAATTTTGTTCTTTTAGAAACCTCTTTATTTTTTGTTTTGCGTGGCTGGTCTTGCACATTCGCAGCCAGTTTATGTTGGGTTTTGCTTTTGATGAGGTGATAATTTCGACAGTATCGCCGTTGTTAAGGGAGCTATCCAGACTGGCAATTTCGCCGTTAATTTTTGCGCCCGCGCATTTTAGACCGACTTTGGAGTGGACCCTGAAGGCAAAGTCAAGAACAGTTGAACCTTTAATTAAATTTATAATGTCACCATGTGGCGTAAATGCAAATATTTTTGTAGCAAAGAGGTCACTTTGGATAAAATTTAAAAAATCACGGTTGTTGTTTAGTCTACTTGCTTTTTGAATCTCTCCTATCCACTCGCGCTGGCTTTTGGTTAATGCGGTGTTACGATCGCCGGTGTTTTTATAGTGCCAATGGGCTGCTGCGCCGAACTCGGCATGTATGTGCATCTGGGGTGTTCTGATTTGTGCTTCGAATATTTCGCCCTTCTCATCTTGCAGTGTGGTGTGTAAAGACTGATAACCATTATGCTTAGGGTTTGCAATCATGTCATAAATTCGCCCGGGAATCGGTTTGTAGATTGTGTGTAAAATTCCCAACGCCTTATAGCAATCCTCAACATCTTTCAAAATTATTCGAATCCCGTATAGATCAAAGAATTTTTCCATTTGGAATTCATACTTCTCTTTGAGCTTGTTGTGAATACTATAAAGATGTTTAGTTCGGCCATATATTTCTATGGGCTCAATAGAGTAGCTTTTTAATAGCTCACTAACAACCTGGATCGTTTTTGGAATAAATTCCTTATTAATCTCGGGTAGAATCTTTAGTGTCTGCATATATTCTTCAGGGTAGGCATATGGAAAAGCGGCGTCTTCGAGCAATCCTTTAACTTCAGACAAACCGATTCTTTCGGCGATTTGTGCGTAAATATCAATGCTCTCCAAGGCATAGTATCGTCTTTTGTCCTCTTTGATATGTTGCAAAGTTTGAATATTGTGTAAACGGTCAAATAACTTAATAATCAATACCCGTAGGTCAGTTGCCGAAGATACCAAAAGCTTGCGGTAGTTATCTACTCTCTCGTTGTAGTAATCCTGTTGGCTAAAAAATAGCGGTTTATTTTTTATGGGGATTTTGGAAAGTTTACTGACGCCATCAACCAAATTTGCAATATCTGCTCCAAAATTATTGCTTAAGTCATAGTAAGATACGTCACAATCTTCCAGGGTGTCGTGAAGCAGGGCAGCTGATATTGAACCATAATCGAATTTGCGCTTACTAATTTCATTTGCGACGCACAGTGGGTGCAAAAAATATGGATCTCCGCTTTTTCTGATTTGCCCTTCGTGCTGATCTAAAGCAAATTGATACGCCTTTAAAATAATATTCTGTTCATCCTTTGAATATTTCTCGATACTGCTTAAAAAGTCGTGACTAATTTTGTGCATACTAACACGAACCTGTTAGTTTTTGTGGGACTTTAAAAATACCACATCTTCGCCGACAATATCGGCAATTAATTTAGCTCCTGGACTTATCTCACCGTTTAAGATTGAAGTTGAAATCTTGTTTTCTAGATGTTCCGAGATAACTCGTCTCATTGGACGCGCCCCGAACTCCGGTTTGTAGCCTTTGTTGGCCACCCAATTTATTAATCCGACGGAAAAATCGATTCTAACCCCCTCTGTCGCCAGCCTATTTTTAAGTTTGTCAATTTCTAGTTTGGCGATTTTCAATATCGAATCTCTTGATAAGGGTTTGAATATGACTATTTCGTCGACTCGGTTTAGAAACTCAGGCTTAAAATGTTTTGATACCATGTCTTCTACCCGTTCTGACATCTTCTGATAGTCTATCTCTCCAGTTTTATAGCTACCATCTCCGGAAAAACCGATCGTAGCTTGTTTGTTAAGCAGATCTGTGCCTAAATTTGAAGTCATAACAATTAAGGTGTTGCGAAAGTTAACAACTCTTCCTTTGGCGTCGGTCAATTCGCCATCCTCCATGATCTGCAACATAATATTAAAAACCTCCGGATGAGCCTTTTCTATTTCGTCAAATAAGACCAGAGAGTAGGGCTGTCTTCTGACTCTTTCTGTTAATTGTCCGCCTTCATCATAACCTACATATCCAGCCGGTGCCCCCACTAGTCTGGAAACATTGTGTTTCTCCATGAATTCAGACATGTCAATTTTTATAAGCGATCTGGCAGAACCGAATATTTCTTGTGACAAAACCTTAACCAGTTCGGTCTTGCCAACTCCTGTGGGTCCAAGAAATATAAATGAGCCAACAGGTCTGTTAGGGTTAGAAATTCCAACCCTGGATCTGCGCAAAGCTTGCGATATCTTTGACACGGCTTCATCTTGACCTACAATTTTTTTCTTTAACGATTTTTCTAAAGATATATACTTATTTTTTTCTTTAATATCCATATTTGAAACAGGGATGCCCGTCCACCTAGAAACAATCCTAGAAATGTCCTCGGGTGTAATAACGGAAATGACAGAGCCACTCTTTTGTTGGTTGATTTTGTCGATTTCTTTTAATAGGGAAAGCTCTTTTTGTTTAAAATATGTCGCCTTTTCGTAATCTTCATTGGCAACGGACTCATCTTTTTTTCTTGAGGCGTTTTTTAGCTTCTTTTCAAGCTCAGACAATTTGATACTTTTCTTATTCGTGATATTTTTGAACGCCGCTGCTTCGTCTATTAAATCTATGGCCTTATCTGGTAAGAATCTGTCTTGTATATATCTGCTTGAAAGTTTGGCGGCGGCTTCAAGTGCGTCGTTCTGATAAGCGACGTTGTGGTGTTTTTCATATTCACGAGCAACGCCTTGAAGAATTTTAATTGTGTCTTCGACACTTGGTTCTGGCACTTGTACTACTTGGAATCTTCGCTCAAAGGCGGTGTCTTTTTCTATGTGTTTTTTATATTCTTCAAGAGTTGTCGCACCAATAATCCTGATCTCCCCCCTTGCTAGTTTGGGTTTTAAAATATTTGCGGCGTCGAGAGAGCCCTCGGCACTGCCGGCGCCGATTACGGTATGGAGTTCGTCGATAAATAGAATGGCGTTTTTATTCTTTTCGATTTCTTCAAGTAGTTTTTTTATTCTTGCTTCAAACTGACCCCGATACATTGTGCCAGCGAGGAGAGCAGATAAGTCCAAAGTATATATCTCTTTGTCAGCGATAGCGCTTGGTACGTCACCGTGTTTGATTTTTAGCGCCAATCCTTCAATTATCGCAGTTTTGCCCACGCCAGGTTCGCCGATTAAAACGGGATTATTTTTCTTTCTTCTAATTAATATCTGCACAATTCTTTCAATTTCATTGTTTCTGCCAATAACCGGATCAATCTTGCCTTTGGCTGCTTGTTCGGAGACATTTATTGTAAACTCTTTTATGGCACTTTTTTCTTGTTTTCTCTTAACGCCGATAGGCCCTGGGAAGGGAGGCATTCCGGTTATGTCCTCAGGCATCTCTTCCGAAAAATTCTCCTCGTTCGAAGTTTGTTCAGCATCGATTGACTTCCCCGCTTCTAGAAAGATTGAGTCGAGCTGTTTTTTGATATCTTTTGGATTCACGCCCATTCTCTCGATAATGCTGAATGAATTAAAGTTTTTATTTGAAATTAAAGCCAACAGAAGGTGCTCACAGTCAACGTTCTGATGTCGATATTTCATTGCAAATTGGACGGCTAGCTTTATTGCTTCTTTGGCGTTTTCTTGCACGCCGTTTAGTTGTTTCTTTTTGCTGACAAGTGCGGATACAAGCTGAGCGCGATCTACCGATATGTCGAACATACTTAGAATATCATTTGCCAGCGTTCCTTTTTGCAATATTAATGCTAGCAACTGATGTTCGGTATCAGTCAGTGAGTTCTGCTCTTTGGATATCTTTTCGGACATCATAAGAGCTTGTTTTAAATTCGGAGTAAATTTTGAAAATATATTGTCCATGTTGTCCACTAAAAAATTATACTAATATTGATTAGCAAAGGTCATCAAGAGTAATATTTACTGTTATTCGGGAGAATCAAGTGCTTCGTTTGGGTCTGTATTTTGACCAACCTCTGCCTCTTCATCTTCGATAATATCTATGCCCCAGCCAGTTAATTTGGAGGCCAATCTCACGTTTTGTCCACCCTTACCAATGGCTAGGGAAAGATTATCTTTGTTTACTTTGACTGTTGCTTTGTGTTCTTTTGAGGAGATGTTAATTTCAGTTGTTTTAGCTGGAGAAAGTGCGTTCATGATAAATTGTTCAACATCCTCGTCCCACAATACAATATCAATCTTCTCTTCACCGATTTCGTTCAAAATTGCTTGAACTCTGGTGCCTCTTTGACCAACACATGACCCTACTGGGTCTATGCCATCTTCGTTAGCGATAACGGCAATTTTAGTGCGGGATCCAGGCTCTCTGGCGATACTCTTAATTTCAACCGATCCAGATGCAATTTCGGGGACTTCGCTTTCGAATAGTCCTCTAATTAGATCTTCATCGGTTCTAGATACAACTATTTGTGGACCGCGTGCGTTCTCTCCTACTTCGCGAATGTAGACCTTTAGTCTTTGACCTATGTAGTATCTCTCTGATCTTATCTGATCTGAAGGATAAATAATGGCGTTGGCTTTGCCTAGCGATACAATGATATTTTTGCCGTCTATTTGTTGTACTGAAGCGGATAATACACTTCCCTCTTTGTCTTTATATTCTTCGAATAGCATCTCTCGCTCGGCTTCTCTGATACGCTGAATCACGACCTGCTTAGCTGTTTGCGCAGCGATTCGACCGAAATCATCCTCCTTGGGTTGCGGTATGGTGATTTCTCCGCCAACCTCGGCTTTTTTGTCAAGTTTTCTGGCTTCAACTAATGTAAGCTGTCTCTCTGCTTCCTCGACTTCTTCCTCGCTTTCGACGATTTCGAAAACTCTAAAAACATCGGCCTCGCCTGAAATCGGGTCCATTTTTGCCCGCATAATTTGTTTGTTCTTGCCGTAGTCTTTTCTGTATGCGGCGGCGATTGCTGCCTCAACCGCTTCTATTACTACCTCTTTTTTTAATCCTTTTTCTTCGCATATCTCGTCGATAGCTTGCATAAATGCACTGGTTTTAGCCATTATAACCTTTCCATTGATGCGCAATATTTTTAAATCTTCGATTTGCTTAAATACTTGCGCATATTTTATAAAACATTTTAATAAAAAATGGTGCCCGTTCGGCCACCAAATCAGAAACTATCAAATCCACTACACTTAGTGTATCAATCTGATCAAAAAATGTCAATAGACATTTGATGATATAAATCTATATACGAATGAATTATGAAGGTTCTTTAATAATCGGGATTAGTTTAAGTTCATCTATCTCTACGGCTGTATTACTATCTGAAATTTTGACGATTTCGATTAAATTCTTTCCCTCCCCAAGGGATATATTTGCTGGCTCGGTCCAAAGCCATTCTTCCTCACTTTGACTCGGGATTGAGAGTGTGAATGAGTTCTGACCGTTGACAACAACACTAACATCTTCCGAATCTTGTGATTTATTGGTTTTGGGTTTGATTTTAAAGGTGAGCTGATACTCTCCAGAGATCTCTGAAATAATTGTATATTCAATTGCCGCCAGATGATCGTTTAGGACCAGGTCTGATTCATCTTGCTTATCAGCGGCATAGGAATTCTCTCCGCCGTTTTTAAGTGTCCCATCATAAGCTTTCTTTTCTATGGTGTATTTTTGCAACAAATCATTATAATAATCAGAGTCCTTCTCGTTTTCTATGGTTTCTGTGCTAATATCCGACGCTTCGTTGTTATTGGTATTAATATTTTGCTCTTCGCTTTGGCTGGAATAGCTTAAAATTGCAATTATTGAAGCGATTGATAAATATACCACTGTTTGAATTAGGCCCGAAAGTTTTAATTTAATCGATATTAGATAAAAGAGTAAAACCCAAAATACGACGATGGCAAGAGCATAATACTGGCCCTTGGACATATATCCCCACACCGCTGTTGCCACTGCAGTAAGCAAGCAAATTATATTTGAAATGTTTTTCATTCTCCTCCCAATTAAATCTAGGCGATATTTCTGGCCTGTTCTTGATCTTCTTCTTGATGTTCGTTTTTGTGATAGATCATATTTGCATTATTTTCGGCAACCTCGAAGGCATAATAAAAATTGTTCGGCACGTGCTGCCCCGGGGTATTAATGCGATAAATACTTATACCATGTTCTTCTGCTGCATTTTCGATATGATGCCAAGAGTAAGAACTAAGTTCAGATAAAATATCTCCCCATGGAATGTTATAATCATTAGCTGGTTCTGCTTCGTTTCTTTTGTAATAAAATTTTTCCAAAGGTTTTGGCATTAGCATTATCATGTTAATACTGTTCTCAAATCTTCTGATAGTTGGCAGATCAAGCTCCTTTAACTTGTTTGAGGCTAGTGTTTGATTTCCGATAACGATGAATCGAGGCATTTCGAAATTGTTATTCTTTAGATATTTAATAATTTTTACCCTACGTTCTTCGGTACTAGCATACTTGCCGATGATGCTCATGAAATATTCACCAAATTTTGCCGAAAGTTTTTCGACGAATTCTAACGTTTTCTGACACAGCTCTGCTTTGTCGGCCTCGTAGCCAATAACATCAATATGACATTTATTGAGCAGGTAGTTTTCTGAACCTGATATTCCCTCTCCATTGGGTCTTGGTATTTCTGCCATATTAACTCTCTATGTTAATTTTAGTTTTATTATATATATAATAAAATCCAAAATGGCTTTTTGTCTTTTTATTCTTTTGGGTTGTCTAATAAGCCTATACAACCACTCAAAGCCGATTAATCGTATAATTTTTGGAGCACGATTTTGAACTTTGGCGATAAAATCGAGTGAACCTCCAACGCCTATTGCCACTTTGGCACCTGATTTTGATAAATATTTATGCATCCAATATTCCTGTGAAGGAGATCCGAGGGAGCAGAAAACAAAATCTGCTCCGGAGTGTTTGATGGTGTAAACAACATTTTTGCTTTCCTCGTCGGTTCCGGAGAAGGAGTGGGTTCCGGCAATTTTTAAATCATATATTTTGGTTTGAAGTTCTAATGAGGCTTTTTCAACAGCGTTCGGATCCAATCCGTTTTTATTGCCTAACAGATAAATGGATTTACGTTCTTGAACTGATTTTTCGGCAATATCCCAGACGATGTCGGCTCCGGGAGTAATAAAATACTTCTTTTTGAACAGTCGAACAATAACCGGATAAAAAAGTATGTAAATTACCAACTGAAGGACAACATAAATATCACGAAACAAGATAAACTTTGGCGCCCAAGAATTAAGCAACAAATAGCCCCATATTACACCGTGACCGTCAATCAAATTTAATGCGGCACTGTTCAATATTTTTCTAAATTCCGGGTCTTTAAGACTACGCATTAAAAATTCAACATTTGTAGTGGTGATGTATGAAGGGGTTTTCTTTTCGCTCAGAGTAAAAATATTTTCCAAAACTTGATTTTTGGGCAGATTGTCCAATTTTATGTCGAATAGCTCAATTTTTGATTTGTTTTTAATCATTCCGACAATACTTATATTTATTTTTTACGTAAGACTTAAAATTATTTATAAAACTCACTTTGGAAAAATCATTCGCTCTCTTCTGACAATACTCTGGCTTAAACAAATCTGGGTTTTTTTCAAAATAGTCTATTGCCTGGTTTAGAGAGATGGCGTTACTGTTTTCAAAGAAGACGCCGGTCCTGTTGTTGATAACTGACTCGGCCACGCCCCCTTTGGCATAAGCAATAACCGGTCTTCCAACACTCATGGCTTCAATTGGTGTCAAACCGAAGTCTTCTTCTCCGGGGAAAACCAATGCTTTGCATTCGCTTAGATATTTTTTTACTTCTAAGTTGCTTTGATATCCCAGAAACTCGATATTCTCTCGCGCCATTTTTTTTAGCCTTGAGGCTTCTGACCCCTCACCAACTACTTTGAGTTTTTTACCGCTGATATTAAAGGCTTCCACCGCGAGATCGATTTTTTTATATGACGACAATCTTGATAAAATTAGATAATAATCTTTGTTTTTTTCTACCTTGCCAATAGCTGATAGTTGCGAGGCGGGATAGATAATGTCAGAATCGGCATGGTAATATTTTTTAATCCTTTTTTGAACATTTTTTGAGTTGGCAATCCAATGATCAACGCGACGAGATGAATAATAATCCCAAACCCGTATCTGACTAAACAATTTACGGATATATATAGACAGCAGCCCGAAACCGATGTTATTTTCTTTAGCATACTCAGCCTGCCAGTCCCAAAGATATCTGATCGGTGAGTGGCAGTAGCAAATGTGAACTGTTTGGGGTTTAGTGATAACGCCATGAGCAAATGAATTTGAATTAGAGATAACCATATCATACTCTGAAAGGTCGAATTCCTCGATGGCTTGCGCAAATTTTGGCAACAAAAGCTTCGATCTATTTTTTAAAAACTTTGGATATTTGGCCAATTTTGACTCGATAATATTGTAGTCGGATGAAGAAAAAACTCCTTTTGTTCCGACAGGATCGAAAAGCAAAGTATAGATCGGAGCTTCTGGAAATACCTGGTGTAGTAACTCCAGAACTCTCTCTGCCCCGCCGTTTTTTATTAAGAAATCATGAACTAGAGCGACTTTCATATACCTCTTTTATAAAATCCATTAATTCAACTGTGAATTTCTGCCAAGTAAATTTTTTTAGTTGTTGCTTGCCCATATCCCTCAAACTGCAACGTAGATTGTTATCGCTTATAACAGAATGAATGCCTTCGGCAATATTTTTACAGTTTTTTGGGTCGCAGAACATAACGGCCTCGCCTCCAACCTCCGGTAATGATGAACTGTTGCTACAAACAACGGGAGTCCCCGCCTTAAAAGACTCAAGTATTGGTATTCCAAAACCCTCATATAAGCTTGGGTAGACAAATACATCTGCTTGCTGGTAAATATTCTGCAAATCGCTATCGCTTGCGTAGCCCAATTCAACAATATCGTTGGAGAATTGGCCGGATGCACTAATGGCCCTGGCCACCTCTTTGTAACCATAGCCTCTGGACCCAACCAATAGTAATTTGTGGTCAAAATCCTGGTATTTTTGCCTTAAGAAACTATAGGCCTCGATTAGTTTGACAGTATTTTTTCTGTGTTCGAGCCTGCCAACACTCAAAATATATTTTTCGGGAAGAGATAATGTTTTGTGATCGATATTCGAAATTGCTTTAATCTCGGGAATGCTTTGATAAATAACTCGTTTCATTGCATTGGAATTTGGAAAATGCTTCTCAAAGTCTAACTTGGTGTTTTGACTAACGAATATGATGCCGGCGGCTTTTTGTGAAATATTATTGAATATATGATCAAACGAAGAAATTTGTTTAGGACTATAGGCTTCCGGGAAATACTTATATGCCAAATCGTGGACCACTACGATAACAGGAATTTTGGTAAATGGCGGAACAGAATACCCCATTTCAATAAACAAATCGACTGGATTTGCCGACAGCGACAATGGCAAGCGTAAAGAGTGCCACCCTTTGGGAAATTTGGAAACGTGCAAAATTACATTGTCTTCAGTATCTACGTTTATTGGCAGTTGACTAAAAAGATGGAATTGATGTTGTTTTGTTTTAATAATAAAAGATATAGCAGAACTTGAAAATTTTTCTACTCCGGTTTTATGTTCTTTGCCTAAATAAGTGGCATTGATGCCGATTTTCATAATTAGCTTTTAGCCCACAAAACTGATTTTTTATATGCATCCAAATGATCCAAAGCAATTCCACAGCCCTTGATAGTACAGAGAGATGGCTCTTCGGCGACTTCACACGGCACGCCGGTAACTTTAGTAAGAAGAGTGTCGATGTTTCTCAGCTGAGCGCCCCCACCGGTTAGGATTATACCTTTATCCATTACATCGCTTGCAAGCTCCGGGGGCGTGTTTTGTAGCACTTCTTTTACTGCGTTTATAATATCCATTAGCGGCGATTTTATTCCTTTAACAATGTCTTCTGAAGATATAAGGATACTTTCAGGAAGACCTGTCACAGCATTAGATCCGGAAATCTCGATTTTCTCCTCCTTTTTCATTGAAAGGGCTGATCCGATTTTTATCTTTATCTCTTCGGCGGTTTGGTCTCCCACAACTAGATTAAATTTTTTACGGATGTGATTAGTAATTGCTTTGTCAATTTTTAATCCCGCCACGCGTAGCGATTTTGAGGTAACAATATCGCCCAGTGCTATAACTGCAACTTCCGAGGTTCCTCCTCCGATATCGATAATCATATTTCCTGAAGGAGTGGCTATTGGTACGCCAGCACCTAAGGCTGAAGCGATCGGTTGTTTGATAATATATGTTTCCTTTGCCCCGGCGCTTGTGCAAGCATCAATTACGGCTCTCTTTTCGGTGGAGGTTATTCCTGCGGGCACCGAGATCATAATCTCTGGCTTATAGAAACGGATTTTGCCCATAACTCTGTCTATAAAGCTTTTCAACATAGCCCTGGTTACACGATAATTAGCGATAACTCCATCCTGTAAGGGATGTGAGGCAATAATACTGTCAGGAGTTCTGCCCATCATTTCCTTTGCCTCGCTCCCTATGGCCATCACTTTTGAGTCGGAGGTTTGCAGTGCTACAACGGAGGGTTCGTTAATTACAATACCCTTTTTGGGTACAAAGACCAAAACATTGGTTGTCCCTAAGTCAATAGCGATTTTTCTGGACATAATTATTCCATTCTTTGGATATCAGCTCCAACATTATCTAGCTTTTCGACCATCTTCTCATATCCCCTCTCTATCATCTCGGCATGGCCGATAATGGTTTCTCCTTTTGTGGCCAGAGCAGCCAAAACTAATGCTGACCCCCCTCTAATATCGAAGGCATCAATTTCTTGTGGCTTTAATCTGCTCGCGCCATAGACATCAATAATATGCGGAGAGACTACCTCGATTTTAGCGTTCATCCGTTTTAGCTCCTCAATATATCCAAAACGACTCTCGAAAAGAGTTTCAAAAATGCGAGTTTTGCCTTTGGCTTGAGTCATTAGAACTGCATATACTGATTGCAAGTCTGTCGGAAAGCCTGGATAAGTTCGAGTATCTATCGGTGTGGAAGATAAGCCCTCGTGGTTATTAACTAATATATATTTTTGACCTTCCTTGTCTGTTATCTCGAAACTTGCGCCGGCATTTTTAAGCTTGGTAAGCACAATACTTAAATGCTCTGGGATTAGCGGACCAATTTCAAGTTTAGAATTAGTGATAAGGGCAGCCATAATGTATGTGGCAGCCTCGATTCTGTCTGGCATTATATGGTATTCACAAGGAGACAGTTTATCAACTCCTTGGATTTCTATGTCGTGAGTTCCGGCACCATATATCTTTGCGCCCATCTTGTTTAAAAAATTTGCTAGATCTGCTATTTCCGGTTCGGCTGCTGCGACTCGTATTTTTGTTATACCTTTAGATAAAACCGCAGCCATAATTGCATTTTCTGTAGCTGTCACACTCATTTTGCATAACACAATTTCACCCGCCTGAGGTTTGCCTTTTAATATGTAATTGTCGCCACTTTCTGATATGTCGATATTAAACTGCTTAAGAAGATCAAGGTGATCATCTATTGATCTACTACCGATTAAACAGCCCCCTGGCTCGGCAATAGTTACTTCGCCGAATCTTGCCAACATTGGGCCAGCAAGGACAATTGAGGCTCTAATTTTGCGAGTTAATGCCGGATCAAGAACGGTGGTATTAATATTTGAAGTGTCTATCTCGATGGTGCTGTCATGCTTTGAAATTGACGCCCCAAGATGCATTAGAATGTCTTCCATCTTTGAGATATCAATAATATCGGGAACATTATGAATTACGCTTTTTCCTTGAGCCATGATTGAGGCGGCTAAAATTTTAAGTGCTGAGTTTTTTGCGCCAGAAATAGGAATTTTCCCAGATAATGTTTTTCCGCCACGGACTATATAGCTTGACATGTTTCTCCTTATTTAAACACTCATAATCATATTCAAAAAGTGTTACTTTTTCAAGCCCAAACAATTTTCAGCGATATAAATATGTGTTAATATCTAGACAATATGAACAACTCAAGAACAAAGAGATTAAAAAGTATATTAATTGGACAATCAATTGTGGCGCTGTCTATTATCTTAATTGCATCATATCTTATTATATATTCGATGGGTTACAAAATTAACCTAACAAGCAGAAAAATCATAAAAACAGGTATGATTGTTTTATCTACTGATATTAAGCCCGACAAAATACTTGTCAACAGTGAAGAGAAGCCGACTAAAAAAGATATAGCTTTTCAGTTGGAGCCCGCATATTATGACGTGAAAATTACTAAGGATGGTTATCACGATTGGTCGGTTCGTTCGAATGTGAAGGAAGAATTGGTGAATTATTATAATAACATTATTCTTTTTAAGGACGATGCTAAAATAACTGCCTTGGATAATCAAGAAATTGTTGATAGATTTAAGAACCCAGTCGATGACTTAGTGGAGAATTCACCGAAGGGTTTACAGTTTAACGACTATGAAATATGGCTTGACCAGGAACTTGTTGCTAGATACTCAGAACCTATCAAATCGGTCTCTTGGTATCCTGGCTATCATCATATTGTTTATCAAAAAGGAAACCAAATTTGGGCCATTGAAGACACCGGAGACAACAATACTCCACTTGTTTCTTTGCCTTCAGATGATCTGGCCAAATTTATATTTGCCAATCGGGGCAAAGATATTTATATACACCAGTCAGATAGATATTATCAGGCAAATATTAGGTAACTATCTCGTTCCATTCGGTATGGATACTGTTTCACCACCCTTAAAAGTGGTGTTTTTTGAGATGTCGGGGTAAATTTGTGTAGCTCTGATAATAAGTCTATTTATGCTTGTGCCAACCGGAGAACATGTCATTAGGGAGAGCTGTGGAGTTCCGTTGCTCCCTGTTACCCAAATCTCGCTGGGTTTAACTGTGATAATTTTTTCGGTTTTGTAGACATAAACGGCGTTGTTGTAATTCAAATAAACCAGATCACCGATAACTAATTTGTTTAATAGAGCAAAAATGTTTTTATATGACCCTTTTGACCAGGGATAGTTCGAGCTGTGACCAGTAATAAAGACATTTCCGTTCTGGCCGGGAAGAGCTGTGCCGTTTAAATGAACCACACCGTCTTGTAGTGCCTTTTGAACCTCTTTCTCGTCGACGTTTGTTTGCCATTTTATCGGTGAGCTAACGTCAATTTTTGGCACAAAGAGAGTGTTTTCTGAAATGTCTGGCAAAAGCTTATTTACTTTTTTCGTGTCTTCTGTTGTTTGGATGTTTACTATGGTTTCGGGGTAGTATTCGGAATATTTGGTCTGGGCTTGAAAATCGCTCATATACCAATATGAAAGGGATTGGTAGAGCGCCGAGAAATTTACAGCAACATAAGAAATGATTGAAAGAGAGAAAAACAGTAATAAGTAAAACAGGTATCTCCTATTTTTCGCTCTGTTCTCATCTTTTGTTGCAAATATATGAAGAAGGTCTTCTTCGGTTATTTTAAAATCTTTCATAACATAATTATATCATCGTTAATTCATTAAAAAAATCTCACACAAGATGAGACTTTTTTGTTTCATTTGGTGCCGCGGGAGAGACTCGAACTCTCATGATATCGCTATCGCAGGATTTTGAGTCCTGTGCGTCTACCAATTCCGCCACCGCGGCAATATTTATCTAAAATGAATTAGATAATTTTTAATGTGGGATCATAACTATATTAGATTACCATTTTTAGTGTTAATACTCAAGTTTGACACTTGTTAAATAATGAAATAATGCGTAAAATATAACTGTAATATCGGAGGGGCTTTGCTGATTCAAAAGGTCAGGTCGCAAAAAATTCATATGTCATCATTTAATAAGGATCACTCGCCTTATGTTCTTTTAGTTTTAGATGGTTGGGGAATTGCTCCATCTTGGGGAGGTAATGCCATATCACAAGCCAAAACTCCTAACTATAATTATCTTTGCAAAAATTTTCTGTATACAACGGTTAAAGCTTCCGGGAGAGACGTCGGCTTACCAGATGACTCTGCCGGCAATTCCGAGGCCGGCCATTTGAACCTAGGTGCCGGCAAAATCATTCTCCAAGATGAGACAATTATTAATAAAGAAATTGAAAACGGGCATTTTTTTCAGAAGAAATTGTTGCTCGAAGCGTTTGATCATGCCCAAAAAAATAACTCAACAGTTCATTTCATGGGCTTACTATCCGATGCTGGGACTCATAGCCACATTTCCCATCTTTTCGCCTTGATTGATATGGCAAAGCAATTGAGTTTCAGGCGCGTGAAGCTTCATCTTTTTTCAGATGGCAGAGATTCCGCCCCTATGAGTGGTATTGAACTCTTAGACAAGGTCGAGAGATATATCTCTCACGCGGGGATTGGTGAGATTTGTAGCATAATGGGCCGATATTATGCAATGGATAGAGACAACAGGTGGGGTCGCACTTCTAGAGCATACAATACTTTAGTCAAAGGAGAGGCGGAATTTGCCTCCAACGCGCGACAAGTTTTTTCAAAATCCTACGCCAGAGGCATAACGGATGAATTTATTGAACCAAGGATTATTGTTAACGCTGAGCAACACGCATCGTTAGTTAAGGACAATGATGTGGTAATTCTTTTTAATTTCCGTCCGGACAGGGTCAAACAAATAACCATGTCATTTTTGGCCAATGAAATTGCCGAGTTCCCAGATCGGAAAAAATTGAATAACATTAAGTTCCTGTCTTTTACTATGTATGAGCAACACTACGGTGATTGGCCAATTCAGCACATCTTTAAGCCCGACACCAACAAATCGCCTCTTTCGAAAATTCTGTCTGAGAACAACCTTAAGCAACTTCATATCGCCGAAACGGAAAAATATGCTCATGTTACTTATTTTTTCAACGGCGGCAATGACAAGCCCTTTCCAAATGAAAACTGGAATTTGGTGCCTTCCCCAAAGGTAAAAACCTATGATGTTACTCCCCATATGAGCGCACAGACCATAACCACATATTTAGTCAAAGCTCTTGATGAAAATAAATACGATGTAATTGTAGCGAACTATGCAAACCCTGATATGGTTGGACACACCGGCAATCTACAATCAACAATTCAAGCTGTCACTTTTGTTGATCATTGCTTGGGGGTAATTGCTAAAAAAGTTGTCGATAAGGGCGGTACATTGCTGGTATGCGCAGATCATGGCAATGCAGAGCAGATGATCTCCCCAACTACCGGCCAAGCTTACACAGAGCACTCTACTAATCCTGTGCCGTTCATCATCGCATCTAAACACGTTGATAAAGTAAAAAATCATTTAATTCCGGGAAGGCTTTCTGACATTGCCCCCACGCTTTTATATATGGCAAACATCGGTATACCCGATGAAATGGCCGGATCAAACATACTTTTTAGATAAAACTTTAATGGTGCTATAATATAACCATGGCCAATCTAGACACAAAAATTCTTTTATTAATATTGGATGGTTGGGGGCTCTCCCCTTCTTGGGGGGGCAATGCCATCTCCTTGAATAATCCCAACAATATTAACAATCTATGGAGGTCTTACCCACATAAAATATTAAAAGCTTATGATCGATCAATATCTAAAACCGGCTATATTGGTAACTCTGAAATCGGTCACTCAGCTATATCGGCTGGCAAATTTGTAATACCAAATCTGGACTATATTGATGCTCATATAAATGATGGCAGCTATATGGATAACCAAGTGCTTAAGCTAGCAGCCGAGAATTGTCATAAACATGATTCATCTCTACACCTTATTGGCATGATATCAAATGCTGGTATACACTCCCACCTTAATCATCTTTACGCCATGCTGAATTTCGCCAAACAGCAAAATATCTCTAAGGTTTACGTCCACGCCATAACTGACGGAAGAGACACAGGTCCAACCGATGCAATTTTATACATGGGTGATCTGATAAATAATATTAAAAGAATTGGCGTGGGCGAAATAGCCACCGTTTCTGGAAGATTTTACGCCATGGACAAGGGCAACCACTATGACCGCATTAATTTGGCATACAAAGCAATAGTTCAGGGTGTTGGAGATATGGGCATTGAGCCAAGACAGGTGGTTTCAAGATCTTACGAAAAGGGCTACACCGATGAATACATTCCTCCAACTGTAATTATCAAGAACCACAAACCGACAGCTAGAATAAATGATTTTGATAGTGTTATATTTTTTAATTATCGCTCAGATCGCATGCAAGAGTTATGCGCAACATTAATTGGAAAATTTAAAATCGGTTGGAATTTTAAACGAATATACAACCTCTTTATTGCTACTTTTACCGACTACTTTTACCAGGAGTATAATTACGGTTACAATGTCATTTTTAAACGCCCAACACTGGAACCGAATTTGGCTCAGATTGTATCTAATAATAAAATGAGGCAGATTCATATCGCAGAAAGCGAAAAGAGTTCACACGTCACATATTTTTTTGACGGTGGACGGCTCGAAGCATACCCCGGAGAGGAGTGGAAGATTATACCGTCCCCGAACATTCCAGACTTTACTAATAAACCGGAGATGTCAGCTAGCGGGGTTTCGGCCGCCATTATCTCCTCAATGCAGAGCAACAAATACAACTTAATCGTAGCGAACCTAGCAAATGTTGATGTGCTTGGTCACTCGGGAGATATTAGAGCTACCGCCAGAGCCGTCGACGTTGTCGACGCTGAAGTCGGCAAGATTTTCGAACAGTGTCGTCGGAACAACTATCATCTAATTATTACCTCTGATCACGGTAACGCAGAACAGATGATAAAAGTCGCTGATTCGGGAAGTGACAGGGAGATTGTCCACACGGTTAATCCGGTCCCATTTATTTTAGCTAAGGGGGATGCTCAATACAAAAACACTCACTTTGCTTCCAGTCAAAACATGTTATCGGATATACTAAGATCTGACGGCACACTAGCTGATGTTGCACCGACCATATTGGAGTTGTTCGAAATTGACAAGCCAAAAGAAATGGAAGGCATATCATTACTTAATAGATTAGAATAGCATTTATTAGACGAGGGGTTATGAAGGCAACTATAGAAATATCAGCGAGGCACATACACTTAGACAGTGATGATCTTTTTACTTTGTTTAACACTAATTCTCTACCGGTGCGGAACTATTTGACTCAAAAAGGAGAATTCGCTTCCGATTTTACTGTTGAAGTGGTCGGTCCCAAGAATCGTTTGAAAAAGGTTAGGGTTTTGGGTCCGCTACGAAAGTTTTCACAACTAGAGATATCGCGCACCGATTCATACTTCTTGGGACTTGACGCTCCGCTCGCCCACTCTGGAGAGGGCATTGGAGACAAGGTAAGGATTATCGGTCAAAAAGGTGAAATCACCAAGAATATTGCCATGGTCGCAAAGAGGCATTTTCACTGTTCTCCCACATTTGCCAAGAAACACAACCTAAAAGCTGGAATGCATCTAAGTATGCACATACCGGGTCAAAGATCATTAACTCTTCATAATATATTTGTTCGCGTCGCAGATCACTTTGCTGATACTGTCCACATCGACACTGACGAAGCGAATGCTGCTGATATTCACGGTGTATCTTACGGAACATTAATTAGGTCTTAACTATGATATTAGTATTAAACGCCGGTTCTTCATCATTAAAATATAAACTTTTTGAATTGCACGGTCGTGACCTTGTTATACTAAAAAGTGGTTCAGTGAACGATATCGGCCGAAAACAGTGTGCCAATATTTCTGAAGCCTCCAAGCAAATTTTTGCAGAGATTGCCCCGCTTTCCAAAAATATTAGCCAAGTTGGCCATCGTATTGTTTTTGGTGGCGACAAAGCAAAAGATGGCGAAGAATTAACAAAAGCATCTCTAGCTAACCTGTTAAAGGTATCGCACTTTGCGCCACTCCACAATCCATCAGCCGTCGCTACAATTAAATATTTTTCAAAGGTTTTAGCCTGTCCGCATTATCTATTTTATGACGATTCATTTTATTCAACTCTTCCCGAAACCGAACGCATTATCCCCATTGATCAAATCATTAGCAGAAAGCTAGGCATTCAGAGGCGCGGTTTCCACGGCATCTCCCACCAGTACGCATTTTTGAATAGTGATGCAAGCAAATATTCAAAAGTAATCTCGATCCATATTGGTGCGGGCAGTTCACTAACGGCGATTATGGATGGACAAGCCATTGCAACATCTATGGGGTTAACTCCCTTGGGGGGAATATGTATGCTGACTCGAAGCGGCGATATTGACCCGGGAGTAGTTACCTTTCTTATAAAAAAAATGGGGATACAAAAAACTGAGCATATTCTCAACAAGCAATCAGGATTAACGGGTATAATGGGCGCTAATTTAAGTTTTTTTGACATCCTATATTTAGCCGGAGAAAAAATTGAAGATGAAGCCTATCACCCGCATTTCGGTAATATTGATGAATCCACAAGAAATAATGCCAAATTGGCACTCGACGTATTTGCATCACGAACGAAACAATTTATTGGTGCATACTCAGCAACTATGGGCGGTGTTGAAGCTTTGCTCTTTACCGGTAGAGCCGGAGCCGGTTCATCTGTGCTTAGATCAAAAATATGTTACGGGTTAGATTATTTAAATCTTAAACAAGTTATCTCATTCAGACCCGATGAAGAATTAGCCATAGCCAACAAAATTATCAAAAATATTTATTAGTAAACTAGAAATATTATGACAAACAAAAATGCCAAACAACTATTAACAGGAAACGAAGCCGCAGTTCTTGGAGCAATTGATGCCGGAGCGGAAATAATGTTCGGTTATCCGATAACGCCAGCTACCGAGATTTTGGAGGGTTGGATTAAAACTGCTCAGACTAATAAAAATCTTAAGTATCTTCAAACTGAAGACGAAACATCAGCCGGCTTTGGAGTGGTT
Source organism: bacterium ADurb.Bin212 (assembly GCA_002070055.1). Lineage (GTDB taxonomy): Bacteria > Patescibacteriota > UBA1384 > XYA2-FULL-43-10 > XYA2-FULL-43-10 > MWCM01. The sequence continues at coordinate 33,690 of MWCM01000009.1, forward strand.
GGCGCCATTGCGGCCGGAGTCAAATCATTTACAGCCAGCGCTGGTCCGGGACACGTTCTTATGCAAGACCCCTTAAGTATGGCAGAAAACCTAAGGCTACCTTTTGTTGGTATCATGATGCAAAGAGGAGGTCCATCTACTGGCACAGTAAATTTCTCACAACAAGAACTCAACCTGGCTGCTTTTGGCGGAAATGGCGATGGTTTACGTATTGTATATTCAGCATCTAACGTAGAAGAGATGTATAAACTTACATTATTAGCCTTTGATACCGCATGGAAATATATGTTTCCAACTATTCTTTTGGGTGATGGCTATTTGGGCAAAATGAGATCAACGGTAAACTTGCCAAAACCTATTCGGCCGATAAAATCGCATAAGATTCTGGCCGAGTTAAAAACCCCCACCCATCTGAGAAACTGTTATAGTTCAGAGGAAGATTTTGGATTAAGGCTAAAACAGAACATTGGTGAATGGAAAAAAATAAAGAGCAAAATCGTTTTATCAGAACGACACAATTTAAAGGGTGCAAAATATCTTATTGTGTCACACGGTTTGGTAGCGGAAGCTTGTCGTGATGCGGTCAACTTACTTAGAGAACAGAAAGTTTCTGTTGGCCTATTCCGGGCAATTTCTCTTCACCCACTGGACACTTTAGCGTTGACCAAGTCTCTATCTGGCATTAAAAAAATATTCGTTGTAGAATCCTCGTTAAACCAATTCTCCAGGGTTATTAAATATGAACTTTATCCCAACAATATTCCTATTGTCGAAATTTCAAGACCTGCTCAAGGTTTTACGCCTGACGAGATCGCTTTAAACATTAAAAAATATTTGTGAGGAGATATGATCAATAACAATAACAACATGCCGAAGTGCTGGAGAAAGGTCACAAAACCTCACCTTTTTTGCCCGGGATGTGGTCACGGTATCACGTTAAAACAGCTAGGTTTCGCCATAGATGACTTGGGTATTCAACACAAGACTACTTTTGGAATCGATATCGGCTGTTCCCTTTTGGCTTGGAACTTTTTTGATATAGATACATTGCAAACACATCACGGCAGAACAACTCCGGCCATGGTCGGATATAAAATGGCTGCTCCAAATCGTGTAGTAATTGGCTATATGGGTGATGGAGGGGGATATGCTATAGGTCTGCAATCGTTATTACACGCGGCATTTCGCAATAATCCGATCACTACTATCTTGGTCAACAATGAAAACTACGCTATGACTGGTGGTCAGATGGCTCCAACGACAGAAGAGATGGGTGTTACGACCACATCTCCAAACGGCAAAGAAGTAATGTTTGGATCGGGCCTTCGTGGCGCAGAATTAGTTAGGAATATTGCTCCAAATAAAGCATATATAACCAGAGTTTCTCTGTCTAACCCCGAAGGAGTTAGGGCCGCCTTCAAAAAGGCTCTGAACAATCAAATTGAGAACAATTCTTTTTCTTTTGTTGAGGTCTTGAGTATCTGTCCAACCAACTGGAAGACCAACGCCAAAGATACCCTTCAAAGGCTAAAAGACATGGAATCTTATTACAAAGTCGGAGAATTAACCGTAGAGGAGAAAAATGAATAAAAATACTGATACAATAAAAATTCTTCTCGCTGGCGAGGGAGGACAAGGGGTCCAAACCATCGCAAAGATAATAACAGAAACAGCGGCACAGGCAGGAAAAGAGGTGGCGTACATCCCGTATTTTGGAGTTGAACAACGCGGCACCCCGTCTATTTCATTTGTGACAATTAGTTCCTCATTAATCAGATATCCTCGATTCGAGGCTGCTGATGTAGCATGCATTGTAATATCCCGCGCAATCAATAAATCTGCTAATTATATTTCTCCAAATACCGAAATAATTTTTGACAGCTCTACTGTCGATACGAAGAAATTTCCAAAAACATTCATGAAATTCAAGGGCCTACAAGCCACGAAAATTGCAGCCGAAAAGTTCGGTCAAAAATCATTTAATATGATAATTTTAGGATTACTGGCGAAAAAACTCGGTTTAGACTTCGAAATTGTTTGGCAAGTTGCACAGCATAACCTCGCAGATAAATTGAAAGATAATTCGATCAAAGAGAACAATCATAATGCCCTGCAATTCGGTTACGAAGCCGTTTTGGAGGAATCGAAATTCCCAAAACCTATATATGAAACAAAAAAAAGTATCAGCATTTACAAGAACTCAGAAAAAACTGCAATTATTGATCCGTCTTTGTGTAAAGGTTGTGGTATCTGCATAGAGAAATGTCCAGTAAAAGCACTTAGTTTTGGTGATGATCTGGGTGTATTTGCTTTTCCTGTGCCGAAAATCGACCTTGAAAAATGCATAATCTGTGGCAACTGCCGACGATTTTGCCCAGATGGGGCAATAGGCGTGGACAAGAATAGCAAATAACTATTTTATGGCTTCAATTTCGATATTTGAGTACCGGCCTTTGTTTCTCGGAACAATTTCAGCTCGAATAATATGAAATCCGGCATCGGATATAATCTGTTTTAGTTCAGGACATGTGTAGAAATATACTTTTCTGATTATTTTTGTATTTTCTGCAATAAATGGCACGTCGGTTAAACCCAAAATCGATTCATCATTACTAAACCAAGAAGTTAATATAAGTTTGCCCCCATTTGATAAACTATTATACAAGCCCCGAGCAAACATTTTTTGTGATACTGGACTAGGAATATGATGAATTACCGATAAGCAGATAATATTTTGGAAACTCCATTCATCTTTGAACTGACTGGGTTCTATTTGCTCGAATTTATGTTGTCTGAACTGATTTTTAGCAAAATGTAATAATGATATTGATGGATCAACGCCCAGATATTTATGGGGGGAGAAGAACTGAGCCATTCTGCCATTGCCACATCCGTAATCTAGGACGCTTTGATCCTTAAAAATTCTTTGTGCAATAGCCAGTAAATCAGAAGATACTGATTCTCTAGTGCTTGAAAATTTGTCGGCAATCAGGTTATAATCTGATATTGTCCGATTAATCGTTTTTTGATCATCATCCATTGTAATTTCCAAAATGAATAATATTGTCGAAAATTTTATTATTGGACTTTCGAAACATCCAAGGCTAAATAGTGATGTATTTTTTGCTGAGCAAAGAAAGTTTGCGAAAAGCAATAACCGTGGATTTTTTAACAAAGACGAATTAAACAAAGCTTACCAAAAATTGCTTGATAAAAAAACCTTGAAGCCCAACCCTACTCTACTCTCCTTAATAAGAATGAAAAATACTCGTTCTCACTCAGGGATCGCGGTTGTAAGCGTTTTAACCAAACCGTATCCATGTTCCGGTCGTTGCGTCTATTGCCCTACTCAAAAAGATGTACCCAAAAGCTATCTATCAAATGAGCCGGCAGTAATGAGAGCCATATCATGCAAATATCATCCATACAGACAAACAGAGAGCAGGCTTAGCGCGCTAGAAGCAACCGGACACATAATTGATAAGATATCGATTAGAATAATCGGTGGCACTTGGTCTGAATATCCCAAGAGGTATCAAAGCTGGTTTATCTCCCAGGTATTTAGAGCGTGCAATGAATATTATTCGAAAGAAAAACTTAGTCTATCTCTTCCGCACAACCAAAAAGTCAATGAGTCTGCAAACGTTAGAATTGTTGAGTTGTCCATTGAAACAAGACAAGACAGAATCAATTATCAAGAGGTAATAAGATTACGCAATTTGGGAGTGACAAAAGTTGAGCTAGGAGTGCAATCGGTCGATGATAATATTTTACAAATGAACAGTCGGGGCTCAAGCAACGCTGACACAGTTCGAGCGACTAAATTATTAAAAGACTATGGTTTTAAAGTATCGTATCAAATGATGCTTAACCTTCTGGGTGCAAATCCAGCTTCAGATATTAACGTATTTAAAACAATATTTAGCCAACAAGATTATAGGCCGGATCATTTGAAAATATATCCTTTGGCATTGGTTAAAAACAGCAAATTGTATAAACATTATGTAAATGGCAACTTTCAACCATACGATAGGAATACTCTCATTAAAACAATCTCAACAATCAAAAGTATAGTGCCGGAGTATTGCCGTATCGAAAGGGTGATAAGAGATATTCCAGCCGAAGTGATAGTTAAAGGAGGCGCTAAATCATCAAACCTGCGTCAGGAAGTTCAGCAAAAGATGAAAAGATTGGCCATTAGCTGTAGGTGTATTCGTTGTAGGGAAATTAAAGATCAAACGCCACTCGGAATTGACCGTCTCTACATTAATGAATATTTAGCGTCCGATAGTCAGGAATATTTTATCTCAATTGAGTCAGGAACTAACACTAAGCAGTTACGTGGTTTTTTACGATTGAGAAAAGTTAATGAAAACACAAACATGCTGGTTGGGGCTTGCTATATGGTAAGAGAATTGCACGTCTATGGTCCGACTGTTGCCATTGGGGAAACGGATGCATTGGCATCTCAACACAAAGGAATTGGTAAGCGGCTTGTGACGGTAGCGGAGCAAATTGCCCTTGAAGACGGTGCTAAAAAGATTTGTGTAATTGCCGGTATAGGAGTAAGAAAATATTTTAAAAAGTTAGGATATAAATTAGTCAACACATATATGACTAAAGATCTGAAGCCAGATACATGATATTTTTTTCACCCAAGTTGATGTCTTCCCTGTTGTAGTCATGTAGCGCATTAAATAACACCTCGTTAGTGTAATAGTATTTCTCTCCTTTTCTTGTGCCCGGGTCATTGGTGATAAATCCTTTGTCGTCATAACCAACAATCAAAAGCATATGGTAGTTTGGCCCTCCATTGCGAAAGTTTGGATTATTGAGCTTTTTGCCTGCCATTCCTGCAATAATGGGAGAATTGTTATAATATATCGACTCTTTGATCTCCTGCCATGAGGCAACCGATTTTACCTGCAATCCTCTCAGACCATATTTATTCTTTGCTATTTCACTGAGCTCTTGGAGGGTAATACTATTTTGATAACCTTGAACAACTTGATACTCAACCATTTCACTAATCAGTCTATCGGCTTCATCTTTTAAAACCGTATGCTTATTTTCGTGCCAAGCGTTTAGCATCAAAAATGATGCCTCTTCACAGGCATCTTCGTGGAGAGCATCCCATAATCCATAAGGGGCCTGTGAGAAGAATGGCACTTCTAATTCAAAATTTTGAGGAATATCAACTTTGACAGTTTCTATCGGTGCAGGAACATTTTCAGATATTTCGGATATTTCGGTGTTGGTTTGTAATATTTTGTGCTTGGACAAATAGCTAAAACCGCTGTTGTTTAGCTCGAAGTTAAGGGCAAAAACAGCAAAAATTATAATGACAAATAGTAAACAAATTAGTAAAATTACGGTAGTTTTGTTACTTATCTTCATTTTGTTTTTGTCTATTCTTAAGTAGCACTATAGACAAAATTATTGCAGGAAAGCCCAAAACCGCTACCGCTATAGACATTAGAAGCGCAATCAGAAGTTCGTTAGATTGCAAAACAACTCCCTCCATATTTTAGCCAATTGGTTCGATGACAATCGAGTTTATTTTATCATCAATCTCAATAGACGATACCACATCCATGCCTGAAATTACTTTACCGAATAAATTATATTGTTTGGGTAGTGAGAGTTGATCTTCTAAACAGATAAAAAACTGACTTCCGTTTGTGTCCGGTCCCGAGTTTGCCATTGCTAGAGATCCCTTAACGTAATCTCCTAAAACCTCTTCATCTTCAAAACTATATCCTGGCCCACCTGTGCCATTACCGTTTGGGTCGCCACCTTGAATCACAAAACCCGGTACTACACGATGAAATGTTAAACCGTCGTAAAATTTGTTTTCAACCAGATAAACAAAATTGCTAACAGTTAACGGTGCTTTGTCTGCAAAAAGTTCGAGTTCGATTAAACCCTTTTCCGTGTTAAGAACAGCCTTTTTGTTAAATATGCGTTCATCGGCCAAACGACCGGGGAATTCTAAATTACTGCTATTTTTCATATTTTCTTCTCCATCATTAGTTTGCTCCTGATCTGATTCAACAACCGGACCAACCGCCTTTTCCGGCCTAAAAACGAAATACAAAACAACTGCTGCAACAACCAACAGAACGGGAAGTATGGATTTCTTCATAAAAATCAGCCTTCTCCCCTCCTTACTATTATTTTGTATTATTATAGCATAATTATTTTGATTGTATATCTGATACAATGGTAACGTCAATAATTTGGAGGTTGTATGAAAAAAATATTTGTAACAATTGCGCTACTGCTCTCAGCAATGACTCCATTTTCTGTTTCGGCTCGTGACTCCAGCCAGATTCTTGATTGGTATATTAATGATTTTCATAGCCGCATAACTGTCAATCAAGACTCGTCTTTAGATATAGCTGAAAGAATCACTGCTGATTGTGGTGACTTACCAGACAAGCATGGCATATTTAGAGTAATTCCTTATGTGTCGTATGGAGATAATGGCCAGAGATTCGAAACCCCGATCACTCTTGAAAGTATTACCAATCAAGACGGGGTAAAATATGATTTTACTCAAACCAAAGATACACAAGACAAAACTATTAGTTATAAAATCGGTAGCCCCAACCAAACTGTAAAAGGCGAAAATATATATATTATTAAATATCACGTTGAAAATGCCATTAGATTTGGAAACGACAAGTTCGATGAACTATATTGGAATTTAAGCGGGAATTTTTGGCAACTTGAAATTGACAGTTTCTCTGCCGAGATAATATTTCCCGAGCAATTTGACTCTTCTAAAGCCGAGGTTAACGTCTATACGGGCGACTTTGAATCAAACACAATCTCGAATTCATATTCTTGGCAATCAAATAATCTCTTATCTATTACTCCTTCTGATCCACTGAGTATTGGTGAAGGAATAACTCTTTCGATCACTCAACCCAAAGGGCTGTTCAAACCGTATGTTGCTCCGTTTTATGTGCGTTTTTCTTGGCTATGGCTAATATTCTTGCCACTGTTATTCTATTATTTCTGCTATAAAATTTGGCAAAAAAATGGCCGAGATCCAAGAATTAACCCAACGGTGGCACCCGAGTTTGAAATTCCTGAGAATCTTTCACCTCTAGATATGGGAATGTTGCAAAACGATGGAAGAATAGACAATAAGTTTCTAACTGCTTCAATTGTTAATTTGGCAGTTAAGGGCAAGATTAAAATTGAAAAAATTGAATCGTCAGGATTGCTAAAAAGTAAAGACTACAAATTAATAAAAACCGAACAGACCCTCGACGGCGTTTCTCCCTCAGAGAAGAAACTATTTGATCGATTGTTTGGAAATAATAACGAGATTTTAACGTCATCTCTAAAAAACAAGTTCTATATTGAGATTCCCAGAATTCAAAACTCTTCTATGGATTATTTGGTTAATAAAAACTGGTTAATTCGATCTAGCCGCTATTGGCAGACAGGTTTTATAGTCGCCGCAATTGTTCAGTTTGTTTTGGGAATATTTTGCATGAATTTTGGAAAATATTTCGGATATTCTTTGATGATTTCTGCGCTAATAGTTTTTGTTTTCTCTTTTTTGATGACCAAAAGAAGTGAGGAAGGCGCAAAACTCCATAAGAGAATTTTGGGGTTCAGACTCTACATGAGCAAAGCCGAAAAATTCCGTCAACAGTTTAATGAAAAAGAGAACATCTTTGAGGCATACTTGCCTTACGCAATAATGTTTGGCATTACGGGATTGTGGATTAAACAGATTAAAAGTATTTATGGTGAGGAGTATGTGAACAACTACCATCCTTTGTGGTATGTGGGAGTAGGACAAATGTTCGATTTTAATTCTTTTAGTAACGATATGCAGTCGTTATCGTCAAATATTGGGAACACTTTGTCGTCGAGTCCTTCTTCAAGCGGTTCAGGTGGCGGCGGGTTCTCAGGCGGCGGCGGTGGCGGCGGTGGCGGCGGCGGATGGTAATTATTTCTCATGAAATCTGATAGTATTCGACCATAAAAGACGGAATCCTTTTGGAATAAAAAACCAAAGGTATTTTAGAGCCGCAAGAACGCTCCATCCCCTATACATTGCTTGTGTTTGTTGATGCTTAATAGCATGTCTTAGATCATCAGAAGTTTTACCTTCAAAAATTGTATAACCACGACCTATAGCATCCAGTATGTGCGCATCGCTCGATCCTGTCTCGGCCCTAAACAATAACGTTCTATTAATAAATGATGCGGCCAGATTTTCATCGGCCAAAGTCGGCGTCGAGTTAACGATTTCTATTGCATCTAAACCATGGTGATTGGCGATAAGTTCTTTAGCACCTATTCCATTCATCACCACCATATGATCATTCTTCAAACGAGTATGATAAAATGGATGGGCAGCAATTGAAATGCCACCCTGAGCTCTAACCTCCTTTATAGCCTCACTAACGCTTTGATTGGGTTTAATAGCCTCTTTTATATACAGAGCAAGAAGATGTCCCTCCAAACAAGAGATCTCCTCTCCCACTATGACTTCAAAGCGATATGCTTTACTCTTAGCCAAACCCTTTGCTAAAACCGCCCCCTCTATGGTGTCGTGATCGGTTATCGCAATTACGTTTAAATCGGTTTTATATTGAACGTACTCAAGAATCTCTTCGATACCAGGCTTTCCATCGGAGTAATTTGAATGTATGTGGAGATCGGCCCTGCCGAGTTTAACGCGAGGAGATATCGCTTTAATTATGCGGCTAGGGCTGTATTTGTTAATATCAATATCCATTTATTCTTCCCCTCACCGCGAGAGTAAATTACTTCTTTTTAGAAAAGTTGAGTTTTAGAGTTAAGATAAGATCACTGGAGAAAATCTTAGCGGCCAATAAAACAAAAATTACGAATAGTATCAACATATAACCAGCCCCAGCCAGGACAAAAATATGGTTACCGGTTAATATATTGGGCATGGCAAGAAAAATGTGCGAGAAAGGAATAGAATAAATAATGTATCTAACTCCAATAGACATAGAATTCAGGTCCATAAGTAGTGTCAAAAAATATGGAATCATTACTAAAATCATTAACGGAGCAACCACTCCTTGTGCGCTTTTTGCGTCTTCGGCAAAAGCCCCCAATATCATTGCGATAGATAGTGCAAGCAGAATTGCCAAAAACAGAATTAGACCGAGCTCCAAATACCCAAAGGCTGAGAATTTTAAGCCTAAATCTGCAGCCAATTGACTCACGTTTTCTCCGCTGCTCACACCAGAAGCCATTCCGCTAATGCCACTGTTCATGTTTCTGATGCCCAACATGTATAATGACGCCATAATTAAAGAAACAAATCCGGCTGCTAACATTTTGGATGCCACAATTGCTTTTCTGGATATTGGCAGACTAAGCAATGTTTCAAGCGTTTTGTTTTCTTTTTCGGTCGCTACCGCTGAAGCAATCATTTGAGCGGCCATAACAATAACGACAAACAAAACAGTAGGCACGGTTGTTGTTTGTCCTAATATAAAACTTAGTAGCTGGGTCGCATCGCCTTCTTTAATAATACCATTTGCAGAGACGAATTTTTTCACCGTTACCGGTTGTTTTAGCTTGGTGGTATTGCCGGGTCCAATTTTTTCTCCGAGCAAAGTATTGCTAACCATCTCATTAATAAGAGCCGCAGAGGTTGTGCCGATAATCATTTTTTTGCCCGCCAAAGCACTAAAATTGCTCATCAAAGAGTAACTTTCAATCGTTGTTTGCCCACCTCCATATACATTGTTTTCAAAACCTTTGGGAATCAATATGCCGGACTGAATATTCTCCTCTTGCATTTTTATGTTAAGTTCGACATTATCCGTGGCGTCGGTTTCGACTACCGTAGCAACAGGCTCTAAAGATGAGATAATTGAGGCGGACAAATTAGATCGATCCAGGTCAGCAATTACAATTTTATCTTTAACGCTTTCTTGTTCTTTCATCTGCTTACTTGTAACGTTGCCAATTACAAAAAAGACTACAATCACAGTTAAAAATGGCACCCACAATTGTGGTGTTAATAGCTCTTTTATCTCTTTTTTTAATAAAACCCAAAATTTTTTCATTGTTTCTTTAGTCTTAAAAATACCTCTTCTAAGTTTTTAGCATTATGTTTTTCTTTTAACTCTTTAACTGTGCCTGTTTCGATAATTTCGCCTTGATCAATTATGCCTACCATATTTGACAGGTATTCAATTTCTAGCATGTTGTGACTTGAAACCAGCACAGTTGTGCCGCTCTTTGCATAATTAATAATAATGTTGCGTATTTCCAGCGCGTTGATTACATCCAAACCACTTGTTGCCTCGTCTAGAATGGCGAGCTTGGGCTGGCTCATTAAAGCCCTGGCTAACATTACTTTTCGGGTCATGCCTTTTGAATATGTTCCTAACTTATCTCTAATTCTAGACCCCAAATCAGATATTTCCAAAGCTTTAGAAACATACTCTTTCTGTTTTACGGGGTTGTCGGTATATAGTGCCGCCATTAATTCTAAATATCCCAGGCCGGAAAGATTTTTATATGCCCCAACCTCTTCTGGCAGATAACTGATTTTTGACCTGGCTAGATCGGGTTCTTTTTCTATATCAGTTCCATCAATAATAATTTGTCCCGATGTAGGATGTAAAATAGTGCTTATCATTTTTAATGTCGTGGATTTACCTGCACCGTTTGGACCTATCAAAGCAAAAATTTCTCCCTTGGGTATGCAAAAATTTAGACCCTTAACTGCTTCAAAAGAGCCATAGCTTTTTTTGAGATTATTAATTTCTAAAACTTTTTCCATAACATCTATTATAGCTTATGGTGCAAAGAATTCAATTTTCTAACTAGATCAAATCGTATTCATCTTTCCAAACAAAACCACCTTTTAGGAACTCTTGCTTCAACTGGAGTTTAATGTCGCGCAACATTGGTTTTAGCTCTGGAACCTTTGCGACATGTTTATCAGCATAGGTGGCAATAATCTCCGGTACGTCATATGTGGCATATCCCGTACATACCAAGTGGCTGATTGTTTCCATTTTGTCCATCGCCTTAACGAATTTGGACTCTTCTGTTTCCCCCGCCTCATATTCCATCCAAAGTTTCTTTATGTCACGCGACATCTTATCCGACAACATCGCAGCAAGTTGATTAATAGCAACAAGTTCTCTTTGTTCTTTGGCTTCTTTGGTGTCCTTACCGCTAACAATGTCTCTGTAATCCACATCACCGCAAACCGCTTCTACAACATCATGCACAAGGGCAATCTTTACAGCTCTAAAACGGTCAATGTTCAAATTGAGTTCCTCTGCAACCATATAAACCATTAAAGATAGCCTCCAAGAATGGTCTGCGCTAGATTCCTTTTCTTTCATTTCTGGAGCAGAAGAAAATCTTCGAACATTTTTTAAATTATCTGCTATCTTTAAAAATTCTAACATTTTGCCTCAATAAAAATTTTAATAAACTACTAAAAATATTTACATATTACATTGGCCTTAGTGTGCCAGCAAAGACTTGCCATGCAAGAAGCGTTTTGGCAACCAAGCTCAAAATTATATATGCTTTTTCACCATACAAATAATCCGCCCACTTTCCAACTTTTTTGTATTGCAATACCTGGTTGATTGCAAATGTGTTAAAGAACACAAAAATTGAAAAATATATCCAATAAACAAAGTCTGGTGCTCGATATTCCCCCTCGCCTGCTGCAAATAGATATATAGCTATCGCAATCCAAGGGATTATGCCTGCAATACATCCGAAAATAAATGAAGTCCAATCTGTTTTATTTGTTGATTGATTGTGAAGCTCCATCATCCAACCGAATAAAATCATTGAGGCATTAAGGCCGACCAAAGCAATTAACGCTGCCAAATCATATATACCAACAAGCATTGCGATGATAACAAGCATCAAAGTTGAGGAAAACGCATACTCCACCCATCTGGCGATATTGATATGCTGACTTAAATTCTTTAAATACCACTTATTTAAGACTGTCGATACTAAGAAGTGAGCAATTGCTGACATTATAAGAAAAGCGGCTACTGCAGGACCGATTCTTAAGTTAAATATGGTTTCCGCAACTGGTTTTAAGGACTGGCTCTTAATATCAAAATTCAAAAAGTTTCCAATGACAGGTATTGAAAAACTTGATGAGAGTAGAAGCATAGCCACTCCCTGTGACAGATGCAAAAAGCCCATTCCAATATTCCACTTGCGAAGACTGTTCGCTTGTTTTTGATCAGTTTGAATCTTGGCCATTTTTCTCCTTTATTCCTTATTATAACTACAATATAAGATTATCGAATAACACGACTATATAAAATCGTTTTTGATCATAGAAAACACCCCGCAAAAGACAACAATACAGTCTTCAAAAGTTAATACTTTTTTATCACAAGAAATAATTCCTTCTCTACCATAGGAAAGATTAGTCTTAGCTGTAGATCTGACGCGATATTTGTGGTCGTCAAATAATATTTCAAGGTATGAGGCATTCTGATCATATACATACTCTATATTTAATGATTTTTTGCCAAGATGTATTCTTGCCATTCTCTTTCGAGTAATAATAAAACTACAAAGCTCAGCAATTATATCTCCTTGCTCGTCGCGTATACTCCATTTCCTTTGATCAGGAAAGCCCATCTTAAAAAGATACACCCTGTCATAAATTTTTAGTGAAAACTTGTTTGACCATGGCCATACAATATATGAACTTAAAGATTCAACCAGCACTTTTCCATCTTCATCAAATATTTCGAATCTGGCCCCGAACCATCCACTAATCTTAAAGGATAATTTTTTCATTTATTGTAAACAATTAATAATTGTTTGATTTACTTTTTCGGTTTCATCCTGGTTGTGTCTGTAATCATGGCCGATTCCCGACATCACTATCAGCTCTTTGGGATAATTCGCAACGTCGTAGATGTCCTTCAATTGCTTTGGCGCAACACAATCATCCACTTCTCCGGCAATTAATATCAGCCTGCCTTTAAGCTTACTGATCTCAAGTGTGACATCATATTGCATCGAATCCTCAATAAATGAAAATGGCAATGTAAATTCCCGTTGTTTTTTAGGGTTCTGGGGCAAATCCCTATTAGATATCTTGTATCCCCTTTCTCTCCAACTATTAATTTTAGCCATGTTTTCGTCCCGAATATATGTAGTCGGGCACATAATGCCCACGGCAGTTGTGACACTTGGATTCCGCGAGGCATAAAGTAAAGCAATACTTCCACCCAAACTGTGTCCTGCGAGTAATATCTCTTGGTAATTCTGATGTTTATTGATCTCATTATCAACATCAGCCAAGTAGCTGGTGATAGAGTATTTACTGGCATCGCCATCTCCCTCCCAAGTGCCCGTTGGATTGATGCGAACAACACTATAACCCAGAATACTTAATTTATTATCCAGGTCAACAAGATGGGCATAATCCTTAGAGTCCAAGAAACCTGGTAGCAAAATGGCTGTTTTATTCATTTTAGTAAATGTGGCTGATAAGTATTAGTGTTTTGTGATTGTAATTGAGGCACACTTTTTCGATGTCATTATATTCACTTCCCCACCAACAGGGAATGTAATTTTGGGATCAGTATGACCAAAATCTACATCGTAAATTATTGGCATGCTGTGTAGTTCTTTTTTTGATCTAATTATCTGCTCAATTAGCGAGGGTGTCATTTCGCTCGCCACCTGAAAACGGCCTATAACCATCCCCTTTACGCCAGAAAAATCCGGTTGGTGAATGAGTGACTGCAAGTCCCTATCAAAAGTAACAGCGTTTGATTCGTAGTCATCTTCGATAAACACTATTGAGTTGTGAAGTGATGGCATATACTCTGTGCCTTGGAGTAAATTAAGAGTGCATAGATTGCCACCAATTATTGTACCCTCAGCCTCACCCTCATAAACAACCCTAAAGCCCTTATTGTTAAAATACTTGGCGTCATTCTGATTCTTCCACCACTTACGGTCGTCCCACCTTGCACTAGCTTCAACATTTATTGGATCGTTATTAAACATACATTTTTTAAAATAGCCAATTGTGTAATCGCTATCGCGCAATTTACCAAAAGTCGAAAATGCCGGTCCGGAATAATTTACAAGTCCGGTTTTGGCATAAATGGCATTATTGAGCGCGGTTATGTCAGAGAATCCACAAAATATTTTTGGGTTGGTGCGAATAAGCTCCCAGTCAAGATAGCTAAGCAGTTGGTTTGAATTAAACCCGCCAATAACAGAGATTACTGCTTTAACTTTTGTATCGCTAAAAGCACTATGTAGATCCTCAACACGCGATTTAATACTGCTAGATCTAAAATCATCACACTCATCTATGTGCTTTGCAAACTCTAAATTTAGCCCAAGGTCAGACAAGCACTTCTCGGCGATTTGCCTCGTTTGATCTTCGATAACCTTCATAGATCTGGACGGGGCAACAACCCTTATGGTATCACCTTTTTTTAATTTTTCTGCAAATATTTTTTTCATCCTACGGATCAAAATTTAATCAGATATTTTTTTAAGATTTTCGCCTAAAAGCTTTAATTTTTCGCCATCTGCCATGGGTCCACCGCCGGAAGATATCCAACCTTCATATTTGGGGAACCAGAACTCTTTTCCGCTTAAAATTTGCTTCCACTCACCTTTTTTCATGTAACCAGTTCCGTGCATCGGTGAGAGTTTGATGTGTGCGTGGTCGATGCCGGTGCCCTCCATTATTACGCCAACCCTGCCAACATCTTCGAAATATCTCTCCAAAACTCCGGCAACTTTTTTTGCGGCGATTATAAATCGTTGCAAAACGTCATCAGGCATTTTCATTACATCACTACCATAATGCTTTTTGGGAATAACACAGCTAAATCCCTCCGTGTTTGGGTCTATTGATAAAAATGCCATAAATTCATCGTCTTGCCAGTAGATATTTGCAGGTATCCTGCCAGCAACTATTTCACAAAAAACGCATGTATTATTTTTACTTTTGGGGTCGTATTTGGCCATTACATACTTTCATTAATAGTTAATTACTACAAATATACTCCGCGCAGATGATTTTTCAAGTTCAAGCGCATATTGACAAGATCAATAATATGTGCTAATGTGATTGCTTGGAATGACTAAACAAAGTTATCAAAAGAGAATAGTGCCAAGAAGTCGAGCAAAGGACCGACTGCATATTTCATTAAATATCAATGAGGCATAGGCCTCATTTTTTGTATATATCGATTAAAGATGTCCAAAGAAACAGCTAAATTTAAGGCGACCAAAAATACCATAATGCAGTCAAAAGAGTGCTACCTGATTCGAAATTTCTTACGTAAACGCAAGCCGCGATATATGGCAGGTTTAATAGATAGCGACAAAATTAATATAATAAGAAAAACGATCTCCGAAATGGAGGTCGTTTTTTTAAATCCAACAAATTGCGTCACAGACGACTGTTCTAAAACAAATGACGAAACAATATGTCCCCGCTCAAGCGACTTGCAGAACATCTTACCACAAATAGCTAGTAAGTTTATTAAATATAGAAAGGATCAAAGTGAAAGAAAGAGAGATGAAGTATCTGCCCGAAAAGCAACATTTTTGTGGCAAAGGAGGAAAGCGAATTAGACAGGTCTATTTAGATCTGGAGAATACGGAACTGCTTGAAATAATTAAGCCGTTGCTCGGCACAACCGAGGTGGAACAAGTTAGCGAAGTGAGGGTTCGGCAAAAAGCAGATGAACAAAATACCAGTTTCACTCTAACGGCAAAAAGCGCGGGAGGAGAAGTTAGGGAGGAGTATGAGGTAGAAATTAATGAACAGCGTTTCCGAGAATTATTAAAATTCGGCAGCATGGGCGAAATATCAAAAGAACGCTTTGACTGTGAGATTGTTGAGGGAGTTATTGCAGAAGTGGATGTTTACCATGGAAAACTTGAGGGCCTAGTAACCATAGAGGTTGAATACGATGCTGAGAGCATTTCGCAAGCTGAAGTAGAAGCACTAATACAAAACTTTGCAGGCAAAGGAGAGGTTGTAAGTGAGTATCAAAGCTACAAAAACAAGAATTTAGCTAAAGCCGAGAGCTTAAATGAGGTATATAGAGCTTTTGACAAAGAAAAAATTGAGAAAAACACCGAAACAAAAACCGAGAGAAGTCGTCCACAGGTTAAAAAGATCGCCATAACCGGCGGTCCATGCGCTGGAAAATCACAAGTTATGGAGGCGCTAAAGACAGAGTTTGGCGACAAACTTCACATCCTAGGTGAAGTTGCTACACAACTTTTGGAGATCCCATACGAACAGGGAGGAATAGGGGTACCTGGCAAAGATGTAGAATGGAGCCCCGAGTGGCAAAGCGAGTTTCAAAGAAGAGTAATTGAAAAACAACTCGAAGACGAAACTCTGCTGGTGCAGATAGCAAGTCTGAGCCAAGAAGGCTCTGTATTACTATGCGACAGAGGTATATTGGACGGAGCTGCGTACACAGAGGGAGGCCGAGATAACTTCTTGGCCCAACAACGAATCGGTCTTGCACAGTGCTTCGAGCTTTACGACGCAGTGATCCACCTAAACTCACTGGCAACCGACAATCCCGAAATGTACGAAGAGCTTAAGCATACCAACCCGAGTCGCTTTGAAGATGGTGAAAGTGCTAGAGCCCTAGATGAAGCGATTGCCGAAGCCTACTGCGGACACGAAGCACTAATAAGAATACCGGCTCAACCTAGTATTGAAGACAAAATAGCCTACTGTAAACAGATAATAGAAAATATTGGCGGGCTAATAATTGAACAAAATCTGGAAAAGACACGCACTGAGCACATACACAATACAGAGATTCACAATGAGATACGTCAAGAAAAAGACTTACACAAAAATAGTTAGGCTCTCCGATTACAAATTCAACAAAAAATCCTTACAATCTATGCTTGATTAATAACTGTTAATATGTTAAAGAATAATTGCTGACAACGATCGAGACGCAAGAATCGAGAGAAGGGAGGCATATTAATGCCCTGCAAGACATTGCGCGGCAAGGCAATGGCTTTCCTTACATCCAAGTTTGTCGTCACTTGGGAGGAAGCACGTACAATCGCATGTGTTAGCGGCTACGAGAGCTCCTCTCACAGGCCTCTCACCATCAGCGATCAGAAGAAGCTGGCCAAGATCGGCAATAACAGGAAGCTTGTTGCCCGTCGCAACAAGCCGAAGGGCGTCGGGAGGAAGAAGCGGCGGATGTCGCAAGGTTTATCGCGAAGCAAGCAAGCTACAAGCACCTACTCCAGGCAAACTTCCGCTCGTTCGTCGTGGTCGTGGTAGCGTTCATCCCGGTCCCTGGTAAGACGTTTTGCCAGGGCCCGGCCTACACCCAAAACCAATATTTCATAACAAAAACAACCTGATTTTAGGTTGTTTTTGTCTTTCAGAACAATATATTACATCTTAATATATAATATATTATGGTGGTGTGTTCTCGACTCCGCTCGAACACATTTTGAGCGTTTTGAAGATGGGGATTTTTAGCTTTTTAATTTCAGGCGTTTTAGGGGGACAAAAATATATATAGGATTTTTTAATGGGG
>MWCM01000010.1 GCA_002070055.1 bacterium ADurb.Bin212
TCGGCACAAATTATGGTTTTACCCCTAATCTCTTTTGCTTTTGGTAAGATTTCGCTTATCGCTCCAATCAGCAATGTTCTTGTGCTTTGGATAATTCCCTTGGCGATGCTTCTGGCATTTATTACCGGTTTTGCGGCAATTATGGTAGCCCCGATCGGCACATTTTTCGCTTATATTACTTGGCCGGTTCTTTATTATATAATTGCAATATCAAAGATCTCCGCAACATTGCCTTTGGCGATGCTTGAGGTTAAAAAAAGCAGTTATCTAATTTCCATATTATTTTATTCGCTAATATTCATATATTGGCGCTCACAACAAAAAAGGATAGTCGGTGAAAAAGAAATTAGTTAAATATATATTCGGTCTTCTAATAATAATTTTGGTTGCCATCTGGGCGGAGATCGCAAAAAGCCCCAAAGACAACGGGCTAAAAATATATTTTTTTGATGTTGCTCAGGGTGACGCCACTTTGGTCTCGAAGGGAGATTATCAGATATTAATCGATGGTGGGCCGAGTAGCGATGTCTTAAGCGGGGTTGGAGAGGTAATGCCGCCAAGGGACAGAGAGATCGAGGCGGTTGTTTTAACTCACCCTCATGCCGATCATCTGGTTGGCTTAAATCAAATATTGGAGCGCTACAATGTTAAACAAATCTATTTAAGCGGTGTTCTACATACCTCAAATCAGTATTTAGAATTTTTGCAGAAAATTAAAGATAGCGGAATTTCTTCGGAAGTGCCACAGATTAATCAGCAATTCGTGCCGTTTGAGGGGGCAGTTTTTGAATTCTTGTGGCCTGGCGATAAATATCGAAATAAAGAGGTAGATAATTTAAATAACAGTTCTCTTGTTACAAAATTTTGTTATTTAGAGCAGTGCGCTTTGTTTATGGGTGATTTAGAAACCGATGCCCAAGCAGAGATGTTTATGGGAAACTCCCTGACCGACTACTCGGCGCAGATCTTAAAAATATCTCACCACGGCTCAACTAACGGTACCAATCAAACATTATTGGAAAAAGTTAGGCCAAAATATACAGTAATTTCTGTGGGAGCAGACAACAAATACGGACATCCACATAATGCAACACTTAAATTAATAGAGCAATTTGGCGTTAGCATCTTGCGAACCGACCGCGACGGCACAATAATATTTGAACTGAGTGAAGCCACAATCATCGTTAATAAATAGTCGAAATGGAAAAAATATCGGATCTGTGTTATTTTAGACCCTGTAACCAACGAATACAAAGTTTTTGACAATAATTACCCAATATTAAATATTTCCCGCATTGCGGGACCCTCGCCTCGATTCGGCGAAGCGGGCCGCCAAAGGCGGTGGCTTAATTCATTATTCATCATCTGGAGTTTCTATGTCAGGACATAGTAAGTGGGCAACCACTAAACACAAAAAAGCCTTAGTGGATGCTAAGCGCGGCAAAATTTTTACCAAGATGGCGAAACTTATTACTATCGCGGCGCGAGATGGAGGTGGCGACCCAAGTTCGAATCCCAGCTTGCGCACAGCTATCGATAACGCCAAAAGCGTGAGTTTGCCAAAAGAGAATATTGAGCGCGCCATACAACGAGGTGCCGGCGGGGGAGACAGCGCCAAAATCGAAGAGATTATATATGAGGCTTATGGTCCCGGCGGCATGGCATTAATAATTGAGTGTTTGACCGATAACAAAAATCGCACCGTGGCAGAGGTCAAAGCAATTTTAAATAAACTGGGCGGATCATTTGCAACTGCCGGTAGCGTCTCCTATCTTTTTAGTAAAAAGGGCGAGATTTTCATTGACGGAGGCAAAAACTCAAAAAGCGCCGACGAGCTGGAGGAGGCGATTATAAATTCTGGGGCTGATGATTTTGAACAAGATGAAAGCAACTATATAGTATATACTAGCCAACAAAATTTACATATGGTCAAAAAAGCACTAGAAGATACTGGCATTGTGGTTGAATCGGCAGAGCTAACATATATTGCCAATACCTATAATGAACTTGATCCAAACAAAAAAGAGTCCGCCGAAAAGCTACTGGACACTCTTGATGATTTGGATGATGTTAATAAAGTATATACTAATATAAACTTGTAGATAAGTTCGAATAAATATTTTTTTGGAGCCGGCCAAGCCATTAAAATTAAAAAAATTATTTATTTTTAAGCTTAATATTTATATATATTTTTTATGAAAAAGAATAAAGCTGGAGCGGTAGTTAGAAAAGTCGAAAGTGGAGTAGTGCACATTTTGTTATTGCACAACCTTCCGCATGATTATTGGCTACTACCCAAAGGTCATATAGAAGATGGCGAAAGCGCCAAGGATGCGGCCAAGCGCGAGTTGCTTGAGGAAACCGGTCTGAATGTTAATTTAATAAAATTTTTAGGCGTTGCCACCTATCTTGATAATAATAACAATGAAGTTTTATTAAATATTTTTTTAGCCGAAGCAGTTGATGGGGAATTAACTCCGGAAGACGAGGATCACGAGTTAATATGGTTACCGCTAAATGAGGCCATCGATAAATTATCATACCAGAATCTTAAAGATTTCCTGATCTCTTGTGCCTCTAGCATAGAAACTATTAATTCATAGATTTATTTATTATTTTGATAACACATAATACCCATGTCAAAGAAATGGTTTAAGGCAAAAACATATGGTTATGGCTGGTATCCCGCCACTTGGCAGGGCTGGCTTTGCATTCTTGGTTATGTGGTTGTTTTAACCGCCTCAAGCTGGCTTTTAGAGGCCAATCTCGCCATAAATTTAGTTCCATTTATACTAATAGTTTTTCTTTCAACCGGTTTGCTAATATATGTCTGCTACAAAAAGGGTGAACCCGCCTCTTGGCGCTGGGGCGAGGATGATAAAAAATAATAAAACAAAAACAAAGTATACTATCTGTTGACCCGCCCATTTTTGTTGATTTTTAGATAAATTATGAAGATATATTACGTTACAAAAAATAAATACAAGCTGGCTCACGCCATTGAGTACACTAAAAGGTTTGGTGTAGACATAGAGCAATATCAAACTGATATTCCCGAGATTCAAGCCCCAACTGTTTACGAAGTAGTAACACACAAAGCACTCAGAGCATGGGATGATCTTAAGCGTCCTCTTATTGTGTCGGATTCAGGCTGGGAGATCCCATCTCTTGGCGGTTTCCCAGGGCCTTATATGCACGAAATAAACAATTGGTTTTCACCTGAGGATTTTTTAGCTTTAATGCGGGACAAAAAAGAAAGAACAATTATTCTCAACCATTATATTGCCGTGGTTCTTGGCGGTAAGGTCAAAATATTTACCGAGCAAAGCCGTGGCCGTTTTATTAATCAGCCAAGGGGTGAGGGATCTGCACTCGATCAAGTCGTGGTAATGGGCGAAAGTCACAAAACAATCGCAGAAAACACAAATGCCGGTAATGTTTCGGCAGACGGGCAGGCAATTTGGAAAGAAGTGGTGGAGTATATACTAAACAATAATTAATATGAACACCATCAAATTTAATAATTTAGCCGATTGTAAATACTTGGTAGATCAAATAGCTCGATATTGGCAAGCCGAATGGTCGAGTGACAAGAGTGCTAGCGGATTTGAAAAGCAAAAGCAGAGTATTCTAAAGAAGTTAAATAGAGATAGGGCGCCTCTTATTCTGGTGGCACATAGGGGTGATGAATTTATAGGCTCAGCCGCTCTGTTTCTAAACGATTTGGAGGCGCGGCCGGATCTTAGCTTTTGGATGGGCGGTATATTTACGGTGCCACAGTATCGTGGACAAGGCATTGCCAAGGCGCTGATTGAGAAAATTGAGAGTAAATCTAAGGAGTTGGGGTATAACAAAATCTACCTCCACACCGAATCTGCCGCAGGTCTTTACGCTAGTCTAGGTTGGCAAAAACTCTGCGATACTATTACGGATCAAGGGGAGAAAACTGAGATTTATTATAAAAACCTGTAAAACTATTAAGGCAAATAACATTGAAGATTGTGGTATCAATATGAAAATACTTTATGTCACCAAAAATGATAATAAGCTTGCTCATGCACAGCAGTTTACTGCGGGCAGCGGCATTGAGATTAAGTCTAGCAAAATAGAAGTTCCGGAAATCCAGGCGGCTAGTGTCCATGAGGTAATAAAACACAAGGCTCTGAGCGCTTGGAACTTGTTGCAAAAACCGCTAATTGTCTCCGACTCCGGCTGGGAGATCCCGGCACTTGGCGGATTCCCCGGGCCATATATGCATCATATAAACAGCTGGTTTACGCCAGAAGATTTTTTGGCATTAATGCAAAAAAAACAAGATAAAAAAATAGTACTAAATCACCTTATTGCCGTGGTTTTAAATGGTGAGCCCAAGATATTTACAGAAAAAACTTATGGTAAATTTATCTCCCAACCACGAGGTCGGGGAACGTCTTTAGACCGGGTTGTGGTGATGGGTAAAAGCCACGGGACAATTGCCGAAAATAACAATGCCGGTATTGTCTCAGCCGATGGCCAAGCCATTTGGAGTGAGATAGTGGAGTATATACTAACCGGGAAATAAGCGTTTTTTTATCAATCCTAAGGCTTGAAAACGTTAAAATTTATGAGTAGATTTAGGTTGATATAAATATATTTTATTAGTGCATTTAATTAATTGTCTACATAGGCTTAATTCTTTATTCACCTCATTCTGCGGGATTCCGCCAGAGGCGAAGGCTTAATTCTGCCTCCGAGGATGGTAAATATTCCAAACATCCAACGCCCCAGGGGGTGGGGTATTGAATATGTCTGGTAATATAATATATAAAAATTAATCAAGGAGAGACTATGGTGTGCCATTTGCAAAGATCTGGCGCCAAACTTGATTTATTTTGTCAATATTGCAAAGATTAACTCAAAGATTGCGGGATATTATAAGCGCAAGACATGTATTCAATAAATAGGATTTTCTATTGCTTGCCAGTTTGTTACTCTTTAAAAATCTAAAGTTTTCTAAACAATTATTTACTTTTATAACTCTCTTATTTTATGTTATTATGAAATAAATAGTATATTTTATAATAATTAACATATTATTAATTCCCAGGGGCAATATGAGGAAATACCTTTTTAAGTTTCTAGTTTATACTTTAACCATCTCTGTTAGCTGTTCTCTCTACGGGTATAACTATGCCCAAGCATCAGTGTCTACAATCTCGCTCGAAAATAATTATGAATTATCCGAAGGTAGCAACATTGACGCTGCGGCATCTGCCGATGGTGATACATATGTAGTTTACGAACGCTCCGGCAGTATATACCTAACCAAAAATCGAGACGACGAAGCGTTAATCGGAGCAGGATCATCGCCTAGTATTGCTTTGGACAATTCAGGCGCGCCACACATAGCATACATAAATAGCGGATCCGTTATATATGAAATCTTCGATGACGATTGGGATAACGAAATAAATGTTGGCATCGGTTCTAATGCCAGCTATGTGGATATCGATACCGACTCCAATGGCAAAGCGCATATCTTTATGCGAACCTTCTACTATGCTGGTGACGATTATAGTAATACAGATCTTATCTATATATCAAATGTAAACGGATCTTTTGAATATATTTTAGGGTGGAATGGCTATCGAGATTACTCATCTTCGGGTTCTTGGGGAGCGGCTTATTATAATACACATCCAATTTCAATTTCTATTGATGATAGTGATAATTATCATCTTCTCTTCTGGCATACAAGTATCTGGCGTTGGCCAAATGGAAATGATGTAGGATATGACTTACAGTATCACACAAACATTGACGGTGCTTCAGTAAATCTTGGGGGAAATCATACTCTTTACAAAAACTCTTTGGCTATCGACGCGCTTGGTCGAGCCAATGTCGTTTATAACGGAATAAAACATGGCTTGATATCGGGTGGTGTGTGGGCGGAAACAGATATGGGATCTGCTTCCAGGCCTTCCATTGCTTCCAATAGTACAGCTATTGCTACAGCCTATGTAGGCAACGGTGTAAATTACTTTGAAGCTTACAGTGATGGCGCTAACCAATCAATCGCTGTGGATGCTTTGGGTGACAATCCCGCTCTTGCCTTAAATGATGAAAATCGTTTTGTCTATTACACCAAGTCCGGGAAAATCTATCTAGCCACCGATAAAACGATTAATAATTTACCGACCATTACAGGAGTGGAAGACGGCGGCATCTATAATTCCGACAAAACTATTAGTTGGGATTTTGGAACAGGGGAGTTAAACGGTTTACCGGTTACTTCGCCTTGCGTCGTTAGTAATGAAGGCAAATATTCTCTATCTGTAACCGAAGAAAGCAAAGTTGCTTCAGTTGCTTTTGAAATTGATAAAACCGTACCGGTTATCACCATTGACCCCCACAACACTTCTCCCACCAATCAGGATATTACGGTTACTGCTAGCACCAACGAAGGCACACTTAATACCAACACTCACACTTTTACTGATAACGGTAGTTTTGAATTTATGGCTACAGATGCTGCCGGTAACCAATCATCAGAAATTGTTACCATAAACAACATAGATAAAGTAGCCCCGACTATCAAAATAGATTTTTACAGTACCGACCCCACAAATCAGGATATTATCGTTACCGCCACAACCAACGAAGGCACGCTTAATGTTGATTCTTACACCTTCAGCCAAAACGGCTCATTCGATTTTATCGCTACAGATGAAGCAGGCAACACTTCCACTTACACTGTTACTATCAGCAATATCGACAAAGAGGCGCCAACCATTACCATAGACCCGTTTTCTACGGCTTGGACAAATCAAGATGTTACCGTTACTGCTTCTACCAACGAAGGCATGCTCAACGCAACTTCTCACACCTTCAGCGAAAACGGCTCATTCAATTTTGTGTCAACAGACTCGGCGGGAAATCAGACTACTACAACAGTTAGTGTTAGCAATATAGATAAAATTAAGCCAACAGGCGCAACTGTTACTTTACCTTCAAGCGGCAGTTATGTTCGTCAGACCATAAAAATTGAGGCTAATGCCATAGATAACCAAAGTGGTATAGAAAAAGTTGAGTTTATCTCTTCTTTGTCTGGAAAAATTGCCGAAGATAACACCTTGCCCTACGAGACTAATTGGGAGACAACTCTTGCTCCGGAAGGGGAACACAATATTTGGATTAGGGCTTATGATATTGCAGGAAATATTAGCGATTCTGCGCCACTTACAATTAATGTAGACAACACTGCACCCGTTATTACTATTGATGCTTATAATACCAATTTAACCAATCAAGACATCACAGTCGTGGCTACTACCAACGAAGGCACGCTTAATGTTGATTCTCATACCTTCAGCCAAAACGGTAACTTTGATTTCGTAGCCACAGATTTAGCCGGTAACCAAACCACTAAAACCGTAATTATAAGCAACATCGACAAAACTGCTCCGGTTATTACCATAAATCCATACAGCACAGCTCCTACCAATCAAGATGTTACCGTTACCGCTTCAACCAACGAAGGCATGCTCAACGCAACTTCCTACACCTTTACCGAAAACGGCAGCTTTGAGTTCGTAGCCACAGACGAGGCAGGGAACATTACTACAAAAACCGTAACAGTACCAAACATCGACAAAAACGTTCCAGTTATTACTATTCAACCTTTCCCTATAGCTCCCACCAACCAGAATATTAATGTAGTTGCCACTACCAACGAAGGCATGCTCAACGCAACTTCCTACACCTTTACCGAAAACGGCAGCTTTGAGTTCGTAGCCACAGACGAAGCTGGCAACATTTCCAGCAAAACTGTCACCGTGTCAAATATTGATAAAATAGCTCCAATTATTACCGTAGATCCCTTTAGTACAGCTCCCACCAATCAAGATGTCACTGTAACTGCCACAACTAACGAGGGAGCCATAAATGCCATTTCTTATACCTTTATTGAGAATGGCAGCTTTGAGTTCGTAGCCACAGACGAGGCCGGCAATCAATCTTCGCAAATTGTAACTATTAACAACATCGATAAAACCGGTCCAACTATTATTATTGGCCCATATAACACAGCTCCTACCAATCAAGATGTTACCGTTACCGCTTCAGTTAGCGATGGCACCTTAAACGCAGACTCTCACATCTTTTCAGAAAACGGCAGCTTTGAGTTTGTGGCTACCGATGATTTGGGCAACATATCTAAATTTATCGTTACAGTTAATAACATCGATAAGGCTTCACCCAAAGGAGCAGTTAGTTCGCTTGCCTCAGGACAAACTTTGCGCTCCACTGTATCACTAATTGCCTCTGGCGTAGATGATGGTAGCGGTATAGAAAAAATAGAGTTTTATCACGCCAGCACCGAAACTCTTATTGGCACCGCAACATCATCACCTTATAGCATAAACTGGGATACAACCAAACTAGAAGACGGTGCTCATAAAGTTTGGACTATTTCTTATGATAAAGCCGGAAACTCCACGGTTTCAGAGAAAATTGATATTGAAATAGATAATACCGCACCGGTAATTACTATTACGCCGTATTCATTAGAGCCCACAAGTGGGAGCGTGACTGTTTATGCTTCTGTAGATGATGGCACACTTAACTCCGTTTCCCACATTTTCACCGAAAATGGCAGTTACATCTTTATGGCTAGCGATAGCG
This sequence comes from bacterium ADurb.Bin212, assembly GCA_002070055.1. Taxonomy (GTDB): domain Bacteria; phylum Patescibacteriota; class UBA1384; order XYA2-FULL-43-10; family XYA2-FULL-43-10; genus MWCM01. Next base: position 8,662 of record MWCM01000010.1, read on the forward strand.
TGGGCAACATTTCTACAAAAACTGTTACAATTGCCCATATTATTGCCCCACAAAACAATGTTCAGAACACTTCTACTGTTGTAACTCCAATAAGTAATTTAACTCAAGATACCTCTTTAAATGATCAAATAAATGACGCAAACAGCATTGTTTCTTCGGCACAGGCATCGGATGATACATTACAGACCCCAGATCAAGAGCAGCAAGAGACCCTGTCTAACGATAATCAAAAAACTGAGTCAAGCGACCCCGAGGTAAAGGGTGAAAAATCCGAGAATAAAACAACAAACAACAATTACCTCTGGTGGATTGCTCTTGGTGTGGCAGTCATTGCTATGGCTTATTTCCTTCTTAGGGGTAAGCGCGCCAACTAACAGGTTTATCGATAATGGATTTAAATACCTCTGTAATCAAAAAGGCCAAGGCCTATCAAAAGCAGATCATTAAAAACTATGGCCATGATCCATACAACTTGTTGTCTCACTTCGATGAAATGGAGTTATGGGCAGACAAACTCTTAAAAATGTTCCCTGAAGCCAAAAGGGATGTCGTTTTGCTAAGTGTTTGGTTGCATGATAGCGGCCACTACTTGGGCAATCCAGAGGAGGATCATGCAGTAAAATCAGAAAGTATCGCCAACGATTTTCTAAAAGAATTAATAGATAAAAATACGCGCAAAAGAGTTTGTGCTGCAATCCGTTGTCATAGATGTAAAGATGTTCAGCCGGTATCAATAGAGGAGAAGATTGTCGCCTGCATTGATTCGGTTAGTCATATGACCGGGCCGATGTATTTGGATATAGCAAAAGAGGGCAGAATAGAATACTGTATGGGTAAGATTGATAGAGATTATCGGGATGCTGGTCTAATACCAGAGATTCAAAAACAGATCGAACCAATTTATCACTCCTGGAAAACATTAATTAGCGAATATAGTAAGCTTAACTTGGTCACAAAGAAATAACTTGTCGATAATAAGTCGATATCATTTTTTAATGAATCTAAGAAAGGAAAGTTGTGGATCAGTTGTTGCAACAAAACTATTTAGTAATTTTGTTGGTGTTGTGGCAAATTCCGTGGAAGGGATGGGCGCTCTGGAAAGCATCTCGTAATAATGATAAGTCTTGGTTTATTGTTCTCTTAATTCTACAAACATTGGCTATTTTAGATATTCTCTACATCTATGTTTTTAGCAAGAAAAAAAGCAACAGTTAAAGTGACTTCTCGGACAAGAGTTTTTATTCATTGATTTTCTAAGCCTAATTCATAATTTCCCGCGTTCTGCGGGACCCTCGCCTCGATTCGGCGAAGCGGGCCGCCAGAGGAGGTGGCTTTATTCCTAACAACATATAGAATATACCGAAGACAATAACTCTCGATTTCCCACTCTTAAAGTGGTATATTAAGGTTAAATTAAGGACTAAAAAATATGTCAAAACCAGATGAGAATAAGAAAATAATGTATCTAATTCAGCAAGTGGGAACGCTGATGCTGATGCAGCGCAACCATGTGCGCAACCTGGGCAATATCACCTTCGATACCATCGCCTCGCACTGCTTCCACGTGGCGGTCATCGCCTATTGCATTACCCGCATGGAGGGTTTTTCTCACGCCGATGGCATGAGGGCGCTCTCAGTTGGTTTGCTCCACGACCTAGCCGAAGCTCGCACCGGCGACAACGACTTTGTCTCCAAAAATTACACAACAATGGATGAAACACGAGCAGTGGAAGATCAATTCAGTGGTTTTGATTTTGCTGAAGACCTCAAAAAGGAGATCGAGGAGTATGAGAAGCGCGAAACGAAGCTTTCTAAATGCATTAAAGACGCCGACCACATTGCCCAAATGTATATGGAATGGACCCTCTCCTGGCAGGGCAATAAGCTCGCCGAGAAGTGGTTTAAGGGAGACATGATCCACCGTGTTCCGGCCCTACACACCAAATCAGCCAAAAAACTTGTAGATCTCATCAAAAACTCCGACCCACAGGAGTGGTGGTGGAATCAGTTTGTTGATAAGGGCGGGCCGAATCTAAAACATTTGAATGGTTAATCAACGCCCCACCCCCTGCAGTGCCCTGCGTAATTTTACATGTAGTAGGGGGCCATTAATGCTCTATACAACTATGCCTTTTAGTGTGCTATAGCACACTAAATGGCATATATATAGAATAATTGAAATGTGTTGAAAATCTCTGCACAAATAAATACAAAGCGTTTCGTATTGTGTTATTATTAGATCAAATGGAAGATTTGAACTTTATCGAATCGGTTACAGAGAGGGATATTGATCTGCTAATTTTGGAAGAACTAACAGTTTCTTTAGACTTCTTTAAGTGGTTTGTTCGTAAGATTTGCAATAAAGATGTTGAGAGAGTTATTGGTGTCTGGCACTCAATAACAGACAAAAGGTTTGGTGAATCTGATCTGGCATCGATATTTGTGACTAAAGACGGAAAAAAGTTTGGCTTGCTAATTGAAAATAAAATAGATGCTTTGCCGCAGCCAGATCAATGCAACAGGTATAATGAGCGTGGGAAACTAGGAGTTGAGAATAAAACTTGGCAGGAATATCTGGTTTGTTTAATTGCGCCAAAGATGTATATTGCCAAAGATAGGGAGGCAGGACTTTATCAAAACAAAATATCTTATGAGGAAATAGAGGAATATTTGTGCTCTGAGGGAAGTGAGCGAAGTATATTTAAAGCCAAGTTGATAAAAAATGCCATTGAGCAAAACAGGAGAGGCTATACTATCGAGCCGAATGAGAGAGTGACTGATTTCTGGAAAAAGTATCACGCATACGCCAGTGAAAATTATCCAGAGCTTGAAATGCCTTTTCCTGGGCCAAAACCATCTGAATCGGATTGGCCTGATTTTCGCCCGCGAGCATTGAACAAAAAAGCAAATTTGGTTCATAAACTATTCAAAGGCGTCGTGGATCTGCAGATACCGGGCATGGGCGACAAAATTCAAGAATTATCAAAAGTTGTAGAGGAAAAGATTGAAGATGATATTGAGATTGTAAAGACCGGGAAGAGCGCATCGCTACGAATTGGCGTGCCAGCAATTGATAGATTTGATTCCTTTGAAGAGCAATTTGACAAGGTTAAAATCGGGTTTGCTGCGCTATCTAGGCTCATGAAAATTGCTGTAGAAATTAAGAATATATTGTAGCCGGCATATGATATGATATATACGGTATCGATTAGCAAAAAGTTAACTAGAACGGAGCCCAAAATGAATCAGAAAATTTCACAAATTTTAGAAATGCTACATATCGCCGAGAAGCTTAAAATGGAGCTAAGGCACAGCTGGCTCTCGAATGGTCGGCAGGAAAGCTCGGCCGAACATAGTTGGCGGGTTTGCCTGATGTTGCTTCTTCTTGCCCCAGAGACGGGTTTAAAAATTGATGTGCTAAAAGCCCTCAAAATGGCTGCTATCCATGATTTGGTGGAAGCGGACGGCTATGATATTCCAGCTTACGAGAAACATCGCAAAGAGGAGAAAAAACGTGTAGAACTGGCGGCGGCTAAGAAGTATAAAAAACTTTTAAATAGCCCTGCTGGTGATGAAATCTATGAACTTTGGCAGGAATATGAAAAACGCGAAAGTGTTGAGGCCAAATTGGTAAAAGCTCTCGACTCTTTGGAGGTGCGTATACAGCACAATGAGTCGAGTTTGGATTATTGGATTGATATTGAATATCCTCGAAGTTTATACGCAGCTGATGATGAAACGAAAATTGATGAATTCCTTAAAGAGTTTAACGAACAAATAAAACAAGAGTCTCGAGATAAAATGATTGCTGAGGGTGTGGATTTATCAGCGATAGAAAAGCAAGCCGATGAGTTGAGAGGGTAGCCAAATGCCACCTTACAGGTGGTAGCGAAGTGGCATTAGTAAGCATAGAATAGAACTTATTATTGCAATATTGATGCCAAGTACTCTTGCGAGAAGGTGAAGCTATCGCCGATCTCAACGTGGCGATAATTATTCTGAAGATCTTTAGTAATGGCTATCTCGGCTTTCAATCTGGCTGTGGCATCGTTTGCACCGCCAAAATCATTGCGATAGGCCGCGATGGCTTTGCGAGCTATTAAGCTTAAACCATCCCCGCTTTGGGCGTTGATAATGTATTCCTTATATTTTGACGTGTTTGTGCTAGAAGCATTGGATGAGGACTGAGCATAAGTAGGAGATTCCTCGATAATGCAGTAATTAGTTCTCCTATTGTATTCGGCGAGAACTTCGTTGCTGACTTTGCTTTCGGTGCTCAGAACTCCCATAAAGATCATCAATGAGAAAATTAGTATGCCGAATGTTGAAGCAACAAAACGTTGAAAAATATTGGCACAGGTATGAGGATCCGCAAGGTGCTTGTGGCTAAGCCCAAGAAAGCGGCGGTAAAGCCAAACAAAAAAGCCAATTATTCGAGTGATCAAATTGAAAATACCATAGAGAGGAGCGAGTAAAACGACTAAAATGTTCTCCTGGCGCTTCATCTTTAGGTAAGGAATGATTTCCAAGAGAGAATAAAAGAGCCAAAATGGGATAAGAAGCAGGAAAGAGGAAAAAAGCAGAGGAAGTGAGATAAGACGCAAAATGTCTGTGGCAATCATAAATAATGAGTAAAACGCTTCGAAACGCAGTTTTGATGGCGTTCTTCGAGCAAAAGCCAAACAAATAAAATGATTGATATTGTTCCATAGACCAGGCCACCAGCCATACACTCTTTGCTGGTAGAGTTCTAAAATATTTTTCGGAGCATGAGTATAAACAATTTGATCAACTAATACTACACCGCGTGGTTTTTGGCCTAAATGAATCAAAAGAGTGCGTTGTAAATCTTCACCACTAAAATGGCCGGAGTGTTTTTCAATTTGTTTTACTAGCACGTCACGGCGGAAAAGACCGCAAGCTCCGGAAATGCAGGAGACTGAAGCGGTTGCAGAATGAAATTTTTTACCGATAGAGGCGCTTTTACGATATTCGTGACGTTGAAACTGATGAAAAAGCGATTGACCAAAAGGTAAAACATTAAAAGCAACAGCATCGTATGAACGCAGCAAATTGGTTGGAATGATGGCTCCGTTTATCTCCGTATCATCGTCTAGAAGCAGAATATATGGCTGTTTGACGCGCATCAAAGCATAATTTATTGCGGATACCTTACCGAGATTTTGTTCCAAAGAGATCACTTCAACGCCAAGTTTTTGAGCGATCTTTTTGGTAGCATCGCTAGAGCCGTCATTTACCACAATAATTTTTGAATTGGGTAAAGCTTTCTTGGTCGATTTAATAGTATTAGCAATCGTGTTTTCGGCATTGTGAGCGGCGATTAAAACAGCTAGCTTAGTTTCGTCTGTCTGAAGGCGAAAATCTTGAGTCTTGCTGTACAGAGATTCGATAGCAAGTATAAGGCCGTCAATAAGGAAAGAAACCAGTATAAAAATTCCGAGCCAATTTAAAAAGCTACCATATGGTTTAATAATGAAGCAGGAGATGATAATAACATAAGCTAAAATCAAAAAGGCCAAAAGATTGGCGTAAATTTTATCGATAAATTTTGATTTAGATTTACTCATACTTTAACAATAGTTTTCGAGAACAAAGTTCGCGAGAACGATATACGGTACCACACAACTAGATCATTGTCAATAACACGAAGATGAAATATCTAGTATGGGACAAAATATCTATAATTCCCAAACAAAAGCCTAACGCCCCACCCTCTGGGCCATTAATACTCTACGCAACTATGCCATTTAGTGTGCTATAGCACACTAAATGGTAGGTGCGGTTAGCATAATCAGAATTAATGTAAACGTCAGCGTAAACACAGGTAAAATACGATTCTTAATAGGACGGGTTACAAAATATATAATAGAAACCTACGAAGTTTATTTTGGTTTTTCTTAATAGTTCTGCTATAATTTAGCCACAATCTATTTATCAAGAGTGCAGTTAGGGCACTGGCCCTGTGACCTGCCGGCAACCATTAAGTAAGCGTAAGCGAGCCTAAAAGGTGCCAAAGCCAGCCCGAAAGGGAACGATAAGCCAATTCTTTGGATACGTTGCTCTTTGGGGAGCAACTTTTTTAATATAATGGGAGGATTATGAAAACAGCAGAAAGCGTAAGTGCCGGGCACCCCGATAAGGTTTGCGATCAAATAAGCGACGCAATACTGGATGAATGTTTAAAGCAAGACCCGGAATCCAGGGTGGCGGTAGAGGCACTGGGTGGGCATGGCAAGATTTTTGTATGTGGAGAGATAACAAGCCAAGCCAAGCTTGAGGTGGAGAAAATTGTTGAGCAAACTTATCGCGGTATTGGCTATAACGATAAAGTCAGCATAATTTCTAATTTAGTACAGCAGAGCCCCGATATCGCCATGGGGGTAGATAGTGGCGGAGCTGGAGATCAGGGCATTATGGTGGGGTATGCCTGCAGCGAGAACGAGGCGATGATCCCGCAGGAACTGTATTTGGCGCGCCAAATATTGGCTAATCTACCAGATGGTTTTGGGCCGGATGCCAAATCGCAGGTAACATTAGATAATAAGGGAAAGATAGAAACGATAGTCATTTCGGCTCAGCATGCAGAAGGACAAGAGATGCAACCGCTGGCAGAATTGGCAGGGACATTTTCTCCTAAGTGTTACTTTATTAATCCAACGGGAAAATTTACAGTCGGAGGTTTTGCCGGTGATACCGGGCTCACAGGTCGCAAATTAGCTGTAGATAATTATGGGCCGCAGATTCCTATCGGTGGCGGCTGTTTCTCTGGTAAAGATCCCAGCAAAGTTGATAGAAGTGCCGCCTACATGGCCCGCCGTATAGCGGTGGATCTGTTGCGGGCCAAGGGGGCGCGTGAAGTTTTGGTAAAAATCGCCTACTCCATTGGTGTTGCCCAACCGGTAATGGCGAGTGCGGAGATTGACGGAAAAAGCCAGAAAATTTGTGGATACGATTTAACGCCACGTGGTATCATTGACTTTTTAGATTTAAAGAGGCCTATATATCGCCAAACAGCAGTTGCCGGGCATTTTGGCCACGGTTTTGTCTGGGACAAATAGCGGTAAAATGATGCTACTGGTTTATATATATAAAATCTAAATTAAAATAGAAAGATGGTGTAAAATGTAGGCATCTAGGATGAAAGGTTAAAATGAAAGACATTAAAAAAATTGTGAAGGATCATTACAGCGAGGTGGCTGCAAAATCAATGAATTGTTGTAGCTGTGGATCTCAAAAAAGTGCCAATGAAATTTCAAAAAGTATCGGTTACTCGGACGCAGATCTTGAGCTCACTGATGCAAACTTAGGTTTAGGTTGTGGCAACCCAGTTGCTATGGGGAATATTAAAAGTGGAGACACTGTTCTTGATTTGGGATCTGGCGCTGGCTTTGATTGTTTTTTAGCATCAAAAAAAGTGGGTAATAAGGGCAAGGTAATTGGAGTGGATTTTTCTCCACAAATGGTAAAAAAAGCTCGTGAAAATGCTAAAAAATATAAAATTAATAACGTGGAATTCAAATTTGGCGATATCGAAAATTTACCCATCGATGACTCCTCGATAGATGTTGTAATTAGTAATTGTGTGATAAACCTTGCTCCGGACAAAAAGAAGGTTTTTTCAGAAATACAGCGCGTTCTTAAACCGGGCGGGAAAAGCTATGTATCGGACATTGTTTTATTGGGTAGTTTATCAAAAGAACAAAAAAGCGACGCCTCCCTTATTGCCGGTTGTGTCGCTGGCGCGTTATTGAAAGAGGAATATTTGGCAATTATTGAGTCAGTCGGTTTGACGACGAGAATACTGTCAGAAGATGTTGAAATTAGTAAAAAACAATACCACGGTATCCCACTGGAAAGTTTAAAAGTTGAGATAAATAAGAAATAAAATATTATTAGCTCTAGACTTGTTACTATTGTCTATTCGCGGTCTATTTTTTTGTCTTTCGAGCGCCAGTTTATTTCAAATGAGACGGAGTGTTTACCAGGGATTTGCCATCTGGAGAACCTTAAAAATAAAAACTGAAATTTATTTTCGGCAATTTTTCCGAGTCCAAATCGATTTAGGGTTAACTCAATATCGATTACCATAATTGTATAGTATTAGTAGCAGATAAAGTTGTTAGGATGTGTGTTATCACTTTTTTACCCGATATTGCAGGTGAAGATAGGATTTTTTGAGTTTTGTTATGGAAATTAACTCAAGCGGCACAATTTTGCTCAGGTCTTTAAGTGAGGCGAAGGATTGTCCATCAACAAGCGTGGAGGTGTCTTTGCCGCCTATGATCAGTGGAGCAATCACCACAGAGACCTTGTCTATTAGACCGTCTCGCAGTAATAAAGCGTTAATATTACCACCTGATTGCACTGTGACTCGCTTCATGCCGTAAAGGGATCCTAATTTACTCCATAAATCTATAAAATCAATTTTTTGTTCATAGAAAATAATTTCCAAATTTTCTTGATTAGCGCTAAACGCAGGGTGATGTTTATTTGCCGTGACTAAATATAAACGTTTGGTCCTTTTGCATAGGTTTATTACGCCTTGTAGCGTTAAATGTGAGTTATCGGCGATAATAAAGGTAACGGGGATTTTATCAATCTCCTTGCTTGGCTTATTCATGCCAATTTTTGCCATAACCCGACCGGTATTGAAAGAATTGATATCGGTGCTTTTCTCGATATCATAGTACTGATGCAAACCCTCTTTCACTCCGGTAATTTTGGGCAGGTCTTGGTCAAAATCAAGGCTATCATTACTGCCTGTTGATATTTTTCCGTCCAGCGACATAAGCATGTATAGTTGTGTTCTTGGTTTTATCATATCTACACGCTACTAAAATAAAAAAAATAGGTCAAATATGCTTTTATGTTTTTTATTAATATAATTAGCATCGAATGTTGGTATGCTGCTAGCTTAACGAAATTATCAATTAATAAACAACCCATATTTTCGGTTGCTGGATTACTTTTTGCCGGTTTCAATTTTTTTCATCGTTTCGCGGTAGGCGATAGCAGGAAGAGAGTCTTTGTTGCGTTCTAAGTATTCTTTTACCTCATGACTACTTAATCTTGACATCTCGCGCAAAAGCCACGAAACGGCTTTGGTTATTAGAATATCCTTTTCGGACTTAAGTTTTTCTATGGTTTCAAATGCAAGATGACGCAATTTGGGATCAGCGCAATTTCGGTTTGGCTTAACCTGCAAAACCAAGCTGGCACGACGCAACTGGATATTTTTGCTAATTCTACATTCATTAATGATATTTTCGAATTCAGTCCAACGCTCAAGCACCTCTTTGAAATCAAATAACGATTGGCAAATGCTATCACATTCCGCCCAGCCGTTACTGTTCTGTAACCAGCTTTTTATTCGGCTCATTTTCAGAGACTTTCTAACCTGTGGCAAACGGGTTAAAAGCTTGCCGGCAAAATTGTAATCATCAAAAATGTCGCTAGCAAAAAGCTGGTCCAGAATTGCTTTTACCTCTGCGGCCTCGCGTTTTTTTAGATCATGAGCCACAAGATTTAGAACCTTGTTTCTGTCCGGAGATTTTAAACCGATGAATTTTCTTTTTGTGCCCAGATATTTTTGCACCCACTCTGCTTCTATGTCTTTGCATGGGGCTGAGGCATTGTGAATCATTTTTTGAATGTCTGTAACGTTCATTTAGGCCATCTCGGCGATAATTACGGTATAATTTTTACCATAGGCTTTGGCACATTTTGGGCAGGTGGTGTACCACATATACCATTTATTTATCTTTTGTCCTTGATTTTTGGCGTATTGCTCAAAGTCTTTGCACCAAATACCTGTATCTTTAAAATCGCCCTCGTATACCTTTGACAGGAATTTGCCGGAAAATGTTACATTTTCTGCTCCCTCCACCTCTTTGTCAACCGCCAGATAAATATCCATATTCCACTTGCTTGTGTGGTCGGAGAGGCAGAGATTGTCGATAGTTTTGGCTCCTGCGGATTCAACCTTGTTCATCAGTTTGGTGATAACCGATCCAAAATTAAGAGGCATGAACATAAATGTTTTTACCCTGCCTTTGATAAACTTTTTCTCCTGCCACTCAAGCACTTTCTTATTCCATGGTTCGGGATTGAAACGCGGGCAACATCCGGTTTCACCATTTTCGTTTAATTCCAGTTCCTTGGTCATTTTGCTTCTTTTATTTGGGCAATTTGTTAAACTGGCCCTTTGTAATAAATATTCTAATAATATTTTGTGGCAGATCTTCTTTGGATAATTCGAACCGGTTGCCAAAATCCCAGCCTAGCACTTTTTTGGTTTCTGCTTTGATATCTATATAGTAGCGAATGTTTTTATCTGGTAATATTTTCATCCCTTCTTGCCCTCACTAGACTTTTAATAAAATTATAAGGAATCGGTTTGTCTAATATAAATTGCATTGTGCCTTTTCCTGTTTGGTATTTTTTAATCTCATCCGCTAATTTTCCATCGGCTTTTGGCACGGGGTATATGCCAATATGGTTTTTAAAAGCGGCATAGTATAGAAGCGGCTTGCCGTTAAGTCTAAATGATGCCACGCCGTAGCCCATCGCCTCCTCGGCATCTGGCATCTCGGCTTTAACTAGCTCGCGAATTTTTTGCAAAATCTCAGATTGTTTTGAGGGCTGAGAAGCTATATATTTTTCTACTGTCTCATACTTGTTCATTTGGTTTGTAATTTACATTTGTAGGTTGCTAAAAACTTTATAAAGCAAATAAGCCGGCCAGAAAAATGCCTTAATGATAGCTAATACGTCTGGCCAAAATCCGCTTACTTGTTGCACGTTGTAAACTGCAACACCAATTATTCCCATGCAATATATTGCACCCATTCCTCCGTCGTGATGATGTTTAAACCAGTGTTTTGGCGGTAGATTGCATTCACACTCAATATTTTTGTCCTTATCATTTTTTTGAGTCATTTTCTCCCATTCTTATTTTGCTAAACACTAGCCTAATTTTAGCGCATTTTTTGTGTCGTTTAAAGCAAGCTTGTTATGATATAATTAGACTATGAAAATACTGGGGATTGATCCGGGTACTGCATTACTTGGTTGGGGCTTAATCGATTTTGATATAAAGGGAGAGCGGCCGCTCAAATACGGATGTATAGAGACCGGCTCCAGCGTGCCTATGCCACAGCGCCTGGCAAAAATATATCGCGAACTTTCTGATATTATAGAGAGAGACCAACCCGATGAAGTCGCTATTGAGGAGTTGTTTTATTTTAAAAATGCCAAAACGGTTATAGCGGTGGCGCAGGCCCGCGGAGTAGCCATTATTTGCGCCGAAAATATGGGTTTGCCGGTGTATGAATATACCCCGTTACAGGTTAAGCAGGCTATTACCGGATATGGTCGTGCCGATAAAAAACAGATGCAAGAAATGATTCGCATTACTTGTAAGCTGGATCACTGTCCTAAGCCAGACGATGCAGCCGATGCTCTGGCTGTAGCAATATGTCACGCGCAGAGTAACAAACTTGCGTCTAATGGTATGAGATAAAAGTTTTTATGGAGGGTATATGCCAGAACTTAGACAAAATATCATAACTGGTGATTGGGTTGTTATTGCCCCAGAACGCGCCAAAAGACCGCAAGATTTTATTGTTCCCACGTCCCAAGTCAACACCAACAAAGATAATTGCCCTTTTTGCGAGGGCACTGTGGGCTACAAAAGCAACCAAAAAATTAGATCGGCTTCAACTGAAAATTTTTACGTTATTGAGAATAAGTTCCCCGCGTTTGTTGAGTCAGAAGATAAGGCCTCTGTGCGTAGCTTTTATCCAGAAAAAGGTTTTTATAGAGCCAGGGCGGCAATTGGGGATCATGAGGTGGTAATTTCCAAACATCATGATCTTAATTTGATGACCTTTTCCAAAACAATGATGATGGAGATGTTTGAGATTTTTTGTGCTAGATACGATGCAATTAAAAAAGATAAAAGTATTGTATCTATAATGCCAATATACAATCATGGTGTAGAAGCCGGGGCTTCCGTTAGCCATCCCCATGCCCAGATATTCGCATCGGGAATTATTGCCAATACTGTTGGCAGGGAGCTTAGCGGTGCCGAAAAATATTATGGTATAAACGGTAGCTGTGTATTTTGCGATATTATTGATCATGAAAGACATGAAAAGGTTAGAATTGTAGAAGAAAACGCGGATTATTTAGCCACTACTTTTTATGCTTCCCGCTTCCCCCTTGAAACATGGGTTTATCCCAAGCGTCATGATAGCCAGTTTGAGAACACTCCCAAAAAAGAGCTCAAGAACCTTGCCGATATTATGCATAATGTGTTACAAAGATTGGAGAGGAATATTCCGCGCATGCCCCTCAATTTTTATATTCATACTTTGCCAACAATCCATGATAAATCAAACTCTTATCACTGGCATTTAGAGATTGTTCCAAGGCTGGCCAATTATGGCGGCTACGAGATCGGTAGCGGGGTGATAATTGATGTTTTGTCTCCAGAAGCCGCTGCAGAGTATTTAAGAAAAGGAGGATCTAGTGGGAGAGGGTAGTCATAACCCTGAGTTTATTAGCTTAAGCCAACAGGAAGTAGAAGATTTTAATTTTAAACCCGTTGATGCCTTAATCGTCTTGGGCGCCGCTATTAATTCAGATGAAAAGCTTGAGAGTGTTAGGCGTTATGATGCCGATTTGTTAAGTAATCCTGAGTCAGCACTTCGATTGAGGCTCCCTATTCCCGCCAAGTTGCGTTGTGTGGCTGCCGCAGAATTATTTCTAACTGGCAACGTGGGGGATATTATTTTCGCAGGTGGCAAAACTGCCAAGAATAAAGGTGTGGATAGCTCTGAGGCCGAGCTAATGTCACACTATTTTTTGCGCATCGTTGCTAAAAGGGCAAAATCAAGAATTAGAACTGAATACAAAAAAGAAAATTTGGATGATTCCTCAGAGCAGGAAGAGGAGATAGAGGCACGCGTTAACCAAGTGCTTGAAGATGCCAGGAGTCGCTTGGTATTAGAAGATCAATCCGAGAGTACTTTACAAAATTTTGCTAACACAGCAAATTTAATCGACCAAAATCGCTCAAAATACCAGGACACAGGAATTCTTACAAATGGTTTTCATCTTCCCAGGGCGTTAAAGATAGCACAGACTTTTGCAGAGCAAAGCAGTGGTTATGATGCTGAATCATTTGCGAGCACAAACACACATTATCACAACCTAGCTGAGCGTTATTTTGATCCAGAAAGAAACTTGGATTTCAGGCAAGAAGCATTGTTACTTGTAGAGGAAGCAATTATTGGTGGCATGGCTGATTCATCAATGCGTGAAGTAATTAAGCAGAGGCTGGGCAGTAGTATGGATCGTCGTGCAGAGGGTGAACAATACGGGATGAACGTATTAAAATATCTGCCAGAGTATTGGTTGCCCGATTTGGTTTATGTACAAGATCCGTCGCGTCTCAAAATGATTTTAGAACAAAATCCCGAGGCTCGCCAGTTGGTAGAATCGATTTCGGGCGAGGATATTGAAAGCTCTGATAGGGAAAAATTAATAGAGGCAATTTCTCAGGTTAAAAGAATTGTTCCCAGGGGAGTTTGGGGCAAGCCTGGCTTTGATGCTGAGAGTGCCGCTAAAGAATTAAGAGGAAATAACAATGAAAACTAAATCGAAAGTATTATATTACGCCGGTTGGAACAGTTTCACTCACATAGGCTGTGCCTATAATTTGGCTAAGATCATGCCAGAAGTTGATTTTCATGTTGCTTCAGCAGAAAAATGGCCGTTTGAACCACTGCCAAATCTAACTTTTCATAAGCTGTATCGCCCCAATTGCGCCATGCGCATAGATGAGAAATTTTATCTTCATACTTATCCTTATGAAAAGGAACTGGGCGATGTTAAGCGATATAGAAAGCACTTTTTTAGTTATTTGGATTTAGTAAAAAAAGTAGACCCAAACCTAATTTTGGTTGATATAACACTAGAGATTGCTGTTTGGAGCAAATACTTAGGTTACCCGGTTGGACTATTTTATGAGACCTTCGACAGCAATAACCTCCGCCACCAGCTTGCCTGGGATAACGTTGATGAGATATTCGTTAGATATCCCAAGAAATTTATTGAACAGATAGAGAATAACATCAACCTCAAAATGGTTTTCTTGGGCGGTGTCTCAAAATTTGACTTAATTAATAAGATGCCATCGAAAGAGGAGAGTGCCGCTGAAATTGGCCTAAAAAACGACAATCGTAAGGTTGTAACAATACTATCCAGTTCTCACTCCCATAACAACGCGCAAGTTCGTCGCTATTTTGAGACGATATGTGAGGCAATGAATGGAGAGTCTGAAAAATATCAGGTTTTTATGCTTTATCCAAAACAAGATGGTATTATTAAACATCTTCAGCATAAATACAAAAATATCAATTATGTTGTGGGTGTTTTTAATAAGGTCCATAATTATCTAATTAACTCCGACATGGTAATAACAGGAGCCGGTATGGGGGCCACCATGGAATCGGCGTATTTTAGAGTCCCAATGCTCATGATACCGGTGCCGTGGATTATTAGCGAACAAATGATGAAAGCAAAAGCGCTGGAAGATATCGGTGTTGCCCGTGTTGTTGACCCTATTGATATGACTCCGGAGGTTATTAGAATGGAAACCGATGCGATATTATCTAACCCTGAGACAATAGAAAAGATGAAAGATGCGGAAAGGGCTCTAATAGACAAAAAAGGCTACCAAAGGTTGGCCCAAAAAGTTCGCAAAATGTTGAGGAGCAGTTCGGCCATTAGTAAAAGTAGTGTGTTAAATGATTAAAAGGCCATTAAAAATCGCATTTGTATCTTTGCCAGACAGCATATTTAACGATGGTGCAGTTAGGTCTGGTTCTGTAATTGTGAATGACCAGTTGATCTTCTTCTTGAGAAAACAGGGCCATCACGTTCTTGAGCTCAAGCCGGCAGAATCCCGTGTTGAACTTAGAAAGTTGAGTGGTTTTGGAAATGCTCTAATGTTTCAAGATCTACTGCGACATATTGATGAAATCAATAAGTGTGATTTGATTGTTTCTACGAACTATTTTGGAGCCAGCATCCCTGAGATTAAGATTCCTCAAGTAACCATATTTCATCATTGTGCTAAAACTTTACTTAGTTTTATAGATGGCGAAGCAGAAATTGTTGATAAAAATATATTGCAGAAATGGCAGAGAAAATTTTTGCGTTACGGTTTATTTTATAAGAATGAAGAATCATTTCACGATAGAATTGTATCGCTGCTCGAGCAGTATGCTTGTGAAAACTCCGCCTCTGTAATTGCGGTAAGTCGGTCTATAAAAGATGAAATTATTTCAAACTACTCTATCTCTGCCGAAAAAGTTCAAGTTGCATACAACTCAGTACCTGAGTCTTGGCTAAATAGACAGGTTCAAAAAGATTTTTCGGTTAATAAAATGAATTTAATTTGCGTCACCAGAATGCCAGGCTCTGAGCCAGGCTTAATGATGAAGGGTATTGATAGAATCTTCGAAATAATGACTAGTGTGAGAGGATATAATAAAATTCTGGTAGCCTCGACCCATAACCAGAATTACAGGCAAATGGTTAAAGAACAATTCAGGGATGTCGAGGTTAAATGGAATCTGAGCCACGAAGAGGTTTCGGAAGCATTTTTATCATCACATATTTCAATCCACTGTTCTCGTGTTGAATCTTTTGGTCTTACGCTCGTAGAATCTATGCTAATGGGTAATATTGTTCTTGTTTATCCCGTTGGAGTTGCTCCGGAAATAATTAAACATGGAGAAAATGGTTTTATAGTAAGAAGTGTTACAGACATAAAGAAGCTGTTAAAGCAGATTCCCAAAATGAACAATCTTGCAGAGATTTCAACGAATGCTCGGGCAACTGTTATTAACAAAATGTCACCTGACAATTTTATTCAAAGCTATTTAGATGTTTTTGAAAAAATAGTAAAGGAGTAGATAATATGCCTAGAATAAGTTGTGTGGTAGCAACACGGGATCGAGATGAATACATTAAAGAAATGGCGGAGTCGATTATTGCTCAAACAGAGAGTGACTGGGAGTTAATAATTGTTGATGATCATAGCAAACCAGAAGACAAAACAGAAGAGATAATTAAGGCCCTTAACGATTCGAGAATCAAATATTACAGGCTAAATGATCAGAATGGTATGGGAATTGCCTGTGCCAGAAATTTTGGCAATGAGGTTGCTAGTTCAGATATTATCGCAGTCATGGATTCGGACGATATCTGCTACCCTAATAGATTTGAGCTAACACTGGAAGAAATGGCGAGCTCGAAATCAGATATCTTATATAGCGATATTGACTATTGGTATTTTGAAGAGTATGGGCGTATCGAAAAATATCAGTCAAGAAATTTTAATATTGAAGATTTCAAGCGTTTTGACTTTATACCTCATGCCTCCTCGTCCTACTATCGGCAGATAGTTTTGGACCACCCATATAACTCATTTTTCCGAAAAGCTGAAGACTATGATCTGTTTTCTAGGTTATACTGTGCCGGCTATAAATTTCACTATACTGCAAATAGTTTAATAAAATACAGAAAGCATAGTGGCTCAATTACCATCTCGAATGATGGCTTATTTGAATACCCTGAATTAGTAAGAAAGAATAGGAATTGGAGATAGTATAATGAATCGAATAGAAGCTGAAACAATTATTAGACAGATCGCTGATGAGATTGGTCTCACCGACCTGTCTCCTTTTGATCACAAAAAAGGCTACGATGCTAAATTATCAAGAGCAGTTTTTGAAGGAAATAATGTAATATTCAAGATATTGCCCAAAACAGAAGAAAAAAGAATTTCAAACTATTTAAGAGAAGCAGCTGCTTGTAAAATAATGACCGAAAATGTTGCCGGGATAAATATTACTGATATTATTACTACTGGTTGGCATGGCGATTACTTTTGGTTGATTAGAAGATATAAAGATGGCGAAGCTTTGTCTCCTTACTTTTCGACCGATCTGGGACTTTTCGGTTACGATGAAATTCAGGATAAATATCTGCCCAAGCTTAAACAGATATTGGACCGGGTTAATGAGAATTTGATAAAAATTCGAGCTATCGGGCCACAAAATAAACACTACGCCGGTTTCGAGCATCCGAGGTTTGAGACTGACCTCATGAAATGCAACCCGCAATACATAGAAAAGGGCTTTGGCATTAGTCTAGACAATCAAATTGCATATTACGATAAATGCTCTGATGATTATTACCTTCCTGAAAATTTATCTTATTCAATTTCCGACCTCGTCCCTGCTAACATTATTATAGGCCCAAAAGGAGATGTTATACTGAGCGATTTTGAGTGGTTCTCATACGATCACGTATTAACTGACCCCGTGTTTTTATGGCTTTATCTTTGGAAGCATCCAGAATTTCAGGAATATTGGTATGAAAGTGCTATAGCGCCAATTTCCGATCAAGATTTATTTCGAGCAGCAATAATTAGGCATATAATATGCTGGTATCGCAATTTATACAGTCCAGAAAGAGATATTACAGATAAGCTTCTGGCTAATCGTGAACTTTGGAAAAAACACCGTTGGACCAAATATTTATTAGCCGCCGGAGAATCATTTGATGCCTTGATGAAAGTTAAACAGGTTTAAGTCTTATATAAAATATAATATTATGAGCAATTAAAGACTCATTTTAAGCTAAAGGAAGTTAACAAATGAAAAAAATTGAAATCAACCCACATTTATTTAGGTCTTTGGACATTCGCGGGGCAGAGGCGGAATTTGTTAAAGCACAAAATATCGAGCCTGGAAGCGCCAAAGAAAAATCTGCACACGGTTCTATTTTGAGTCCGGAAATCGCTAAGGTTATTGGTAGAGCTATTGCCGTTAGTCAAAAACCGAAGAGGGTGGTTGTTGGCCACGATGCAAGACGTACTTCGCCGGCCCTATCCAAAGCCTTAATTGATGGTTTGTTAGAGCAGGGTGTCGATGTGGATTTTATTGGGTTGGTTACTACGGATAAGCTATATTTTGCGATCGGACATTACAAATATGATATCGGTGTAATGAACACAGGTTCCCATACCATAAAAGAGTTGAACGGTTTCAAAATATCAAAATACAAAGAGGGCAAGGTAATGCCGGTTGCTAAAGGAAGCGGTATGGAGCAACTCAAAGAAGTAGCCTTAGAACAGAATTTTCCTGAAGTCGAAGATAAAGGCAAATTGAAAAAAATTGATATCTCTGAAGATTTCGAACAGTATATTTTATCTCATTTTGACTACCAATCCTTTAATGAACAAAGAGTAATTTGTGATGGCGGAAACGGCTCGGCCGGATCTGCTTTTGAGGGTATAATCGATAAATTACCTATTAAGGCCACTAAGCTTTATTTTGAGCCCAATGGAGAATTCCCAAATCACGAGCCGGATCCCATGGTGCCAGAGAACCTAGAGGAGTTAGTTGATAGACTAAAAAATGGAGAGGGGGATTTCGGTGTGGCTTGGGATGGTGATGCCGATAGGATATCTTTTATTACTCCAGACGGGGAGATTTTAACCGGAGGATTTATTACGGCTATGTTGTTGCCATGGGTCTTTAAAAAGCATCCACATTCGACAGTAATATGTACCCCTCCGATGAGTTGGGCTTGCCGTGAGATTGCCCTAGAACATAATGCAAAAGTCGAACTGGCCGAGGTCGGCAATTCATTCGTAAAAAATGCTATGGAAAAGTTTCAGGCGCCTTTTGCCGGTGAAGAGGCAGACCACTTTATGTTTAATGAATCATTCAATGCAGAAAGTGGTATACTACCACTCATGATTATTTTGGAAAGATTAACTAAAAGCGGACAGAGTTTTGTAGAGTTGCTAGAAGAGGCAAAAAGGGGCTATTTTGTAACAGGTGATGTTAATATTGAAGTTCAGGATTATGAAAAGCTGCTCAAAGCTTTGAATACTTATTACCAATCCAATGGCTTTAGTAGCAAATTAAGTCTTGGCGATTTGCAAGTGGTGCTACCAGACTATCATTACAACATCCACCCTTCCCATAATGATCCCGTGGTTAGGCTGAACTTAGAGGCAAAATCTAAAGAGTTACTCGAAAAAGGTGTTGAAGATGTGAAAAAGTTAATAAAGGAGCTTTCGTGATTGCCTATTTAAAAGGCAGGGTTATTCACGCGCGTTTCGGGCAAATTATTGTAGAAACGGCAGGGGTTGGTTATAAAATTAGTGTTAATCCTCAGATTGATCTCCCCGAAGATTGTGTTGATACAAAGTGCCAAGTAGAGCTGTTTGTCCATGAACATATTCGTGAAGATTGCTATGATCTATACGGTTTTTTGACTTATGGGGAGCTGGAAATGTTTGAGAGGCTAATTTCAGTTTCCGGAGTTGGCCCCAAGGCAGGCATTAATATTATGGCGGCGGCTGACACTAAAAAAATTTATTCTGCCATTGAGAATTCTGACTTGTCCTTTTTTACCTCAATATCCGGCATTGGCAAGAAGGTAGCTGCCAAAATAATATTAGAGCTAAAATCAAAACTTAGTAATCAAGATAATTATGAAATAATCTCGGGTAGCGACTCCTCCAGTGATGTTCTGGAAGCAATGGCTACCCTTGGCTATAAAAAAACAGAAATTCAAAATTTTCTTACCAAAATTCCCGAAGATATTGTCGAAACTGAGGAGAAAGTAAGATGGCTTCTAAAGAATCTTAAAAAGTAATTTGTATTAAATTGCTGTAATTAAGTTCTTGTAAGTATTAGAAAAATTCGGCCTGCTAGGCCGAATTTTTTTCGATATTTTTCTTATTGTTGCTGGATATAATATCAAGGTTAACAATTATTATTAGGAAGAGTGAGGATGAAAAAAATTCGTATCGATCAAAATATTTTTAGAGCCTATGACATTCGTGGGGCAGAAGAGGCATATGTAAAGTCACAAATAATTAAGCCCGGCTCATTAATGTCAAAAAGCGCTCATAGCGCAATAATTAATCCTGATGTTGCTTATGTTGTTGGTAGGGGAGTGGCAAAGCTGTTTGGGCCTGGAAATGTTGTCGTAGGCAGAGACGCTCGGCTTACCTCTCCAGCATTGAGCCGGGAATTAATTAGAGGGCTAACGGATGGCGGGATAAATGTAAGTGATTTAGGCTTAGCAACCAGCGATTTGGTGTATTTTGCTGCTGGAAAGTATAAATTTGATATGGGCATAATGGTAACTGGCTCTCATACCATAAAATATTTAAATGGCATAAAAATCTGCAAGTTAACAAACAATACCGTAACGCCAATTTATTGTGATAACGGACTCATGGATCTAGCGGAAGTTTGTAAAAAGCAACAATTTGATCCTGTGAGCAAAAAGGGAAAATTAACAGACTTTAACTGTATCGATAGTTTTACGGAAAGCATGTTATCTCTATTCCCTAAATATGCAAAATTTCCGGAAATTAAGCTGGTTTTGGATTCCGGCAACGGCATGGCATGGAGTATTTATGGCAAAATTATCGAGGCCTTGCCGACAGAAATCATAAAGCTGAACAGTGATCCTGATGGTAATTTTCCGGCTCATGATCCTGATCCAATGGTTGATAAAAACATGGAGCCATTAATTGAGGTCGTTAGAAAGCGCAACGCCGACTTTGGCGTGGCTTGGGATGGTGACGCCGACAGGATCGCATTTATTACCGCCCAAGGTGAAATTCTCACTGGTAGCCATATGGGGGCTTTGTTATTGCCATGGGTGGCAAAAAAACACCCCAGAAAAGCAGTCGTGGTAACTCCACCTATGACCAAGGCATTTTTCGAAATAGCAGAAGAACTTTATGTGCCGGTAATTTATGCTAAGGTCGGTAATTCTCATGTGAAAAAAGATATGGATAAATATAATTCCCCTTTCGGTGCGGAGGAAGCTGATCACTTTATGTTTCAGGAGTCGTATGGAGCAGAAAGTGGAATAATTCCACTTTTAATAATGTTAGAAAGAATTATGGAAAGCAGAAAAGATTTTGATCATTTACTATGCGAAGCCATGCGAGGTTATATTGTTTCCGGAGATGTTAATTTTGAGGTGCATAGCAGTCAGCAAGTTTTATCTGCGATTAAAAAATATTTTAAGAAATCTGCACTAGAAATTGATTCGTTAGACGGCTTAAGAGTTGAGTTGGCAGATTGGCGGTTTTGTCTTCGCCCCTCTAGTATTGATCCGGTTGTCAGATTAAATTTGGAGTGTAGATCAAAAAAATTGATGAAGGAAAAGATATTTGAGATAGCCGAAATCATATCAAAAGCCCGAGATTGATAATGGCGTATTTGTAGTTTTTGTGCTACATTTAACAAAGAATTACTGAGTATTGTTTATTTTGGTGTTTTTATGGAAGTTGACCTAACTCAAAACCTGGTGTCGGCGGAGGAGAGCGAAGAGGATGAAATTCTTTTTTCGTTGCGACCCAAAAGTATGGCTGAATATATCGGCCAACAAAATATTAGAGAGAATCTCTCTATATGTTTAATAGCGGCCAAAAAGCGTAAGGAACCGGTGGAACATCTGATGCTTTATGGCCCTCCCGGACTTGGCAAAACTACATTGGCTCATATTGTAGCCAATGAAATGGGGGCGAATATTCGAGTGACTTCGGGTCCCGCAATAGAGAGAGCGGGGGATTTAGCCAGTATTTTAACCAATCTCTCTGATGGTGATATTTTATTTATTGACGAGATCCATCGTTTGAATCGAAATATTGAAGAGGTTCTTTATCCAGCCATGGAAGATTATGCTATTGACCTAATTTTAGGTAAAGGCCCAAGCGCCAAAACTATGCGCATAGATTTGCCGCGTTTTACGCTGGTTGGAGCAACTACCAAGATGGGCTCTCTTTCTTCACCTCTTCGGGACAGATTCGGCGTTTCTTTTCGATTGGAGTTCTACTCTGAAGAGGAACTGTCAGAAATCATAAAACGGGCTGCCAGTATTTTGAATATAGATATCGATAAAGAAGGTATAGAAGAGATTTCCAAAAGGGCACGCAGAACCCCAAGAATTGCCAATCGGATCTTAAAAAGAGTTAGGGACTTTGCAGAGGTAAAGCATAGTGGCAAGATAACTAAAAGCATCGCCAAAGAAGCGCTGAAGTCCTTAGAGATAGATGAGTTGGGCCTTGATAAAAACGACAGAGAGTATTTGAGCTGTATCATTAATAAATTTGGCGGTGGGCCGGTTGGTGTTGAAACAATCGCTGCGGCCATCTCTGAAGACCGCGATACTATAGAAGACATGATTGAACCATACCTTATTCAAATAGGGTTTATTGACAGAACAAGGAGGGGCAGGGTAGCCACTGGAGCAGCCTTTGCTCATTTGGGTGTGGCCGAGACTTCTGACTCACAAAAAAGATTAATTTAGCCGAATTTTTTATCCATAATAATAAAATTGAGACGAACGGAGCGTTCTTAAATGGGGGCAGAAAAAAGAATTTTGGTGCATGTTTGTTGTAGTTCGTGCTTTAGTTATGTTTACAACGTTTTATCTAACGAAGATTTTGAAGTTGTCGCGTATTTTTACAATCCATCCACTCATGGCAGATCTGAATATAATAAGCGTTTGTTGGATGTCGAACGTTTTTGTAAAGAAAATAAGGTAAAGTTAATTGTTCCGGATTATGATGTTCAGGATTTTTTTGCGCCACTTATGCCGATGCAAGACAAGAGCTCAATCAAATACATATCCGACAAAAAGCGCTGGCAGAGCAAAAGATGTCAGTTTTGTTACGATTTAATACTAACAAGAACTGCCAGCGCAGCAAAAAAATACAAAATCCCAAATTTTACTTCAACTTTTCTTGCTACTCCATATAAAGACCACGAAGAGCTAATGAACATAGGACTTGAATTAGAGAGAGAAATTGGTGTAAGATTCTTTTACCGTGATTTTCGCAAAGGCTACTGGCAGGGTAGAAATTATGCCAGGAGCCATAAAATGCACATTGCCACGTATTGCGGTTGTTCATACAGCGTAGAAGAAGGTCTTTTGGAGTAAAATATGTTAGTATTACTATTATTTTACATTTTCTATCTCATTGCTTTTATTGTTTACAGCGCCTTGGGTGTTTATCACCTTTGGAGGTTTGGCTATATTGGAGATCTTACTAAACCTGTGATAACTGCCTATATTGTGATTTCTGCAATTGTAATCTTATTCTCTATTGTAATTATTCTTACCAGACAGTGGCCTACCAGTTTTAATCTAATTTAAATACGAGTAAATTATGCCAATTGTTGGAAAATATTTCCCCAGCCAAAAAACACAAGAGAAAGTTTTTCTATTGTTGAGAAGACATTGGTTTACGTATTTCGGTTTTGTGGCTGTTGCGGTCATAATGAGTATTCCTTTGCTTGCCGTTATTATTGTCTGGATAAATCGTCCAGACTATTTCTCGGCTACAATGGGCAATATCGCAATAATTTTGGTTTTCGCATATGTCCTTTTTGCCTTGGCAATTATGCTTTATGGTTTCATTGATTATTATTTAGATGTTTATATCGTTACAAACGAGAGAATTGTAAATGTTGAACAAAACGGTTTTTTTAGAAGGAAGATCTCAGAATTACATCTTCATCAAATTCAAGATGTTTCTGCTAAAGTTGATGGTATGTTCTCGACGATGTTGCACTATGGGAATGTGTATATTCAAACTGCGGGTGAGCGCGAGAATTTTATTTTTCAATCTATACCTAATCCGTATCGAGTTTCTAAACTGATTGTCGATTTGCACGAAGCACAAATTCAAGAGAGATTCGAAGACACCTTAAAATCGGCTGAAAATAATATGATCAATAAAGACCGTCAAAATAGTCAGAGTAACCGCGACAATCTTGATATGGAGATGGCTAACCCTAAATTACTGAGTGAAGTAAGGAGCCAGACTAAAAAGTTTTTGTCAGAGGAGGGAAATGAAGATTCTGATATATATGATGAACTAAACAGTAATGTTGCAGAGACACAAAGCACAGAATTACTTAATAATATTGACAACGACACCTCAAATCATAAAGATATAAAAGCCGATGAGGAAACAAGAAAAAAAGTAGAAAAAAAATCTCCCCCCAAAGGCCAAAAAGACTCAAGAAAGAATGCTACATCGAAACAGAAAGGTAAGACTGAGGGAGAGATGAAAGAAAACGTTGAAATTGATTTTTGATTCTCTGGTCTTCTTGAATTATTATGTCATCAAATTTAAAAGATTATAATTATGCTCTTCCAGAAGGATTGATTGCTACAGAACCGCTAGTCTGTCGTGATCAATCTAAACTTATGGTGTTAAAAAGAAGCAGTGGGCAAATCGAGAATAAAAAGTTTTCAGACATTCTCGAATATTTTCATGAGGGCGATCTGCTTGTATTAAATGACACGAAGGTTTTTCCTGCACGGCTCATCGGTTACAATCAAAATGGGGCAGCAGTTGAGATTTTGCTTTGTAAGCCCGTAGCGGATGGTATTTGGCAGGCTTTGGGCAAAAATTTAAAAGAAAGAGACCTGGTAAAATTTGACTCTTCTAAACTTCAAGCGGAGATTGTGTCAAAAAGCGGCAGAGAGATATTGGTGAGATTTAATACCGTCCAAAATCTGCTCTGGGATGAAATAGAAAAAATTGGCCAGATGCCGCTTCCGCCATACATATCTAAAAAAAATACGCGTCATGATAGCTTTCACCGAGAAAGATATCAGACTGTTTTTGCTCAAAAAATCGGGAGTGTGGCCGCACCAACTGCGGGGTTACACTTTACTTTGGAGATTATCGAAAAATTACAAAAAAAAGGAGTTATAGTAGAGCATTTAACTTTGCATGTCGGCTTGGGGACGTTTTTGCCGGTAGAAAGCTCTGATGTGTCACAACACAAAATGCATAGTGAGTATTACCACGTGTCAAAAGAGTTAATCGATAAGATCATTCATACAAAAAGCGCCGGAGGAAGAGTAATATCTGTTGGAACCACAGTTTGCAGAGCTATCGAGACGGTTTTCTCCGAGCCCGCTATTGCTGAATTGTTATTAAAAAACACTCGATTAATAGCTTCTAATGCCCTACAAAGTTCAATGGAATCAAAACTGGAAGAAGTTTCTGACATATTTGGCGAAACAGACATTTTTATCTACCCGCCATATAAATTTAAATGTGTCGATGGTTTAATCACTAATTTTCATCTCCCAAAATCAACTCTTTTAATGTTGGTTTCTGCTATGGCTGGCAGGGAGTATATTTTGGAGGCTTATCAACACGCTGTTAAAAATGGATATAGATTTTATTCTTACGGCGATGCTATGTATATAGAGTAATTATTATCAAAGGAGATTTTATATTAAAAAGTCCTTTGCTATAATTGTAATATGACAAGGGGAGGGGAAAAATTTGCCATCAAGTTACTTTTCGCGGTTTTTCTGTTGGCGATTGACTGTTGTCTTTTTTGTTCTGATAAAGCTTTTGCCGCGCAAAATAATTTGGTGATAAATGAAATATTTCCATCGCCTTCTTCTGGTGAAAAGGAGTGGGTGGAAATATATAATTACGGTGAACTGCCGTTGGACCTCTCAAAATTTCAGCTGAAAGATGGCGCCGGCACGGCAAAAGATCTATCAAGCACAGAAAGATTTATTGAGGCAGGAGAATATTATGTATTTGAAATTAACTCCGGTTGGCTCAATAACTCCGGAGAAATTATATATTTAGTCGAAAGATCAAGCCAGACAATTTTAGATCGTGTTGCTTATGGTGATTGGGATAAGGAAACATTGCCAGACGTATATCTCTTTAGCCCAGACAATAATGCCCCTGTCGCCACCTCGGGAAAATCAATATCCAGAATTCCAAATGGCACAGACACAAATATTGATAAAAACGATTTTCGTCCGGTGGCAAGTTCTCCTGGTAATGAAAATGTTATGCCGGTTTTTTCGAAAGATATCAAAATTAATGAAATAGTTCCAACTCCGGCAGATGGTGCCATAAACGAATATGTGGAATTAATCAATCTGGGAGGTGAAACAATTGATCTATGCGGCTGGGTTCTTGATGATATCGAAGGCGGTTCCTCGCCATATCTTATAGCGGATGGTATATCGATTGCTCCGTTTGGTTATGTCACTTTTTATAATTGGCAAAGCGGAATAACTTTAAATGATAGTGGCGACAGTGCTCGCCTATATGATCCGAACGGAGAAGAAAGAGATAAGGTTGAATTTATAAAAGGAAATAGAGGGCAGTCATATTCGTCTATTGATGGATTGTGGCGCTGGACAACCACTCTGACTCCATCTTCCAGCAATATTTTAACCTTAGAACCGGAAAGCATTAATGAAGATCCTCCAAACACGGTTATAACAATAAAACAGGCCAGAGGTAGCCAAATTGGATCAACGGTTCTAATAGAGGGCTATGTTACGGCTGCGCCCGGAATATTGGGTAAGCAGATTTTTTATATTCAGGATTTGAGTGGAGGCGTGCAAGTTTATAACTACTGGGCAAAATTTCCATTATTAAAAACCGGACAATTTGTTCGGGTATTGGGAGAGATGGCTGCAAACGCAGGAGAAATCAGACTAAAAACTATCTCCGAATTAGATATTATAGTATTACAAGAGGTGCAAGATCAGGATCCCCAAAGAGTATCTTTATATGACTTAAATGACGATTTAGTGGGAACATATATTAAGATCCAAGGCACAGTCAAATCTACATCGGGAGAAAATTTTGTGGTTTCCGGATCACCGGAGATTGCAGTTTCTATAAGAAAAAGCACCAAGATAGATAAGCCAAAAATGGCTAAGGGAGACAAGGTTGAGATTAGTGGCATATTGAGTGTGTATAATAGTAAGTATAGAATCTTGCCTTTTGATGTCGAGGGTGTTAAGATACTATCTTCAGGCGTTCTCCCCCTAACAGGCTTTAATAAAGAAGCAAAATGGAATTTATTTCAGAGAGTCCGGAGCAAACCAAGATTTTTATACGCCAACTTGCCTCGAAGATTTCAGCTGGCGATACCGTACTAATGTATGGTGATTTAGGCAGTGGCAAGACAACCGCTACAAAATATATTGCAGATTTTTTTGGTGTAACAGAACATGTAACGAGTCCAACATTTGTGATCATAAAAAGTTATAAAACTAATCAAAACTTGCATGGTGTGGCCGAGGTTTTCCATATGGATGCTTATCGTTTACATGGTGCACCTGATGCAGAGTCCGTTGGCCTGTCTGAAATCTTTTCCAATCAGGAGTCTATTCTGATTATCGAGTGGCCGGAAAATATTGCCAACATACTGCCAAATGAATGTAAAGAGATAAGATTTGAGCACCTGGGTGGCAACAAACGCAAAATCTCTAGCAACTTCTAATCGGCAAACATTAATATTAATACTTTAGTTTTAATATGTATCTTTACATTAATACCGGCTCAGATAGATCGAAAATATCTCTGTTAAATGAAAATTTGCAGACTATTTCTGAGCAAAGTTTAACTGAGCCCCGCCAACAGTCGGAGGAATTGCTGGCCGCTATTGATAATTTGTTAAAAATTAACCACGTACCAAAAAATGTTTTGAAGGGGATATTAGTTTTTAGGGGTCCTGGATCTTATACTGGTTTACGGGTCGGCATAGCTACAGCCAACGCTTTATCTTTGGCATTTAATATAAAAGTCTGGCCTGTGGATAATAGTGTTGCGTTGGATAAAAAACTACTTTTAAACAATAACGGGGGAGCTCCGGTTGCACCATATTATTTAAAAAGCCCCCACATTACACAGCCAAAGTAACATGGACAGTTCGGCTAGATAGCGCTAGAATAGTAATGTTGCAGAAAGGGATTTTGATGTTTTTAAAAAAGAAGAAAAAAACTGACATCACTATAAAGGAGAAGAAGCCAGTAAAAAAATGGAAGCGCGTTTTGCTAATCATTTTTTTGAGCTTGTTTGTTGTTATCGCCGCTCTTGCCGCATATATTTATGCGACCGGTTACAAGATTTTTGATAGTGGCAATCTAACTGCTTCTCCGTTTTTCAAAAAAATCTCCGGTCAAGAATATAAGCTTCGAGGAGAGGGCGATGGACGGATAAACGTGGTTATGCTCGGCATGGGAGGGGCAAATCATCCCGGCGGCACACTTACCGATTCAATTATGGTTATTAGCTTGAATCCCGAAGAGAAATCTTTCGCTATGCTTTCTATACCTCGCGACCTTTATGTGCCCATACCTGGGACAAAATACAGCCGTAAAATTAATGAAGTCTATAAAATTGGGGAAGACAAGAAAGACGGTTCTGGAGGAGAATTTGCCAAAGAGGCAATAGGGGCGGTTTTAGATCTGCCGATACATTATTACGTTACGGTTGACTTTTACGGCTTTGTGAAAGTTGTTGATTCTGTTGGTGGGCTCGTTGTTGATGTTGATAAAGCGCTGTATGACCCGCTTTTCCCGGACGATGACATGAAAGGTTATAATCCATTTTATGTTAAGGCCGGTTCTCAGAAGATGAATGGAACAACGGCTTTAAAGTATGCCAGAAGCCGGCAAACTAGTTCCGATTTCGATCGAGCAGCAAGACAACAAAAAGTAATTGAGGCATTAAGAAATAAGCTTTCTGAAAGCGGTTATCTCACTAATCCTAAGAACTTAGTCTCACTTCTAAATATTGTGAGCGACCATCTTAGAACTGATTTTACTCCAGACGAGGTTGTGGCCTTGGCTGGTCTCGTGAAGGATATGGATTTTTCTAAAACTGTTTCAAAGGTTCTAAGCAATGGTGCAGATGGAGAGTTGGTTAGCGATTCCTCAAGCGGTACTTATGTTTTAATGCCAAAAGGGGGGGACTGGAGTGTAGTTCAGAGGGTTGCCCACGAAATATTTACCGACCCGGATCTAAAGAAAGAATCTGCAAAAATTGAGGTATTAAACGGGACTAGTGTTGCGGGCCAAGCCGGTAAGCTTGCAGAAACCCTAAAAAGCTATAACTACAATGTTGTGTCAATAGCTACCGGAGATGCTGTGGCAAAAACCTCTATTATCGATTACTCTGATGGCAAGAACCCAATTACAATTTCTTTTTTAGAAAAAAGACTCGGTGTTAAGGCGGTTCAGAAAAGTAAAGAGAAATCTTCGGCTTCGGTTGATATTTCTATTTTAATCGGAGATGATTACAAGGGGTTTGCCAAAGAGCTTTCATCGGAGTAAATAATGGAACTAATTAGAAAAAATATGCGTAAAATTATCTCTACGCTACTTTTGATTTGGTCAACAGTTTTCTTCTGTCTAATGAGTCCTGTTGTGGCTGTGAATATCGCAATTATAACCGTTTCGGTTGTGCTGTTTCTTTTGATTATATTTAATAAAGATTCAGTTATCTCTATTTTATATTTAAATTTCATTTCAGGTTATGTTTTATACGGATATATATTACTTGGCAATGCGCCCGTTTGGTTGGTTATGATTGGGATGCTTATAATTAATATCTATTTAACTTCTGGATTATTAAATTACAACAACATAGACCAAAATCTTAAAAGGATATATCTAGTTGTTTATGCTTTGTTGATTGTTGAGATTTTCTTATTCTTGGGGTATTTCATTTTGAGTCCAGCCAATCGAAGTTTGATTCTAACCCTGTGCCTATATCTTATTTATGGATACAATGATGAGGTAATAAAAAAAGATATTTATGACGGCTTCTACCGTTATGTTGTGGTATTTTTCCTGATATTTGTTACAATTGTTATGTCTGCCTCTTGGGGCAATATTTAATATAAATCGGAGAACTGATGAAAAAAGTAGTTTCAAGGTTAAAAGGATTGGCACAAACTCTTAAGAAACCCAATTTAATTAAAAAGTCTAATGCGAAAAACAGCACCAAAAAGACATCGAAACAAACGTCAAGAAGGGGTCTTTCTTTTTTGGCTATAGTAATAATCTTAATTTTTTTGGTTGAGTTTTCTTTTGCTCTCAGCATTTACGCATTTAAATCGACAGACAATATTACAAAATCGGTTGCCAAGGCAATTCCTTATCCGGCCGTCTTCGCCGCCTCAGGTGTTTCAACCGTTAATGATTTCTGGGCAGAGAAGGAGTATATTGAACACTTCTACAATTCAACCAAACAAACCGATTACAGTGAAGAAGATCTAGTAAAGCAGATATTAAAGCAGGAAGCCGAAAATGTGATTATCAAAAAAGAGGCCATAACATATAAAAAATCAGTTTCAAAAGAGGAAATTGAAGAATCTATGGCCCAGATTTATGAAGGAAATGGTGGAGAGGAAGAAGTTGAAAAGGCGCTTCAAGATTTGTATGGCTTAAGCGTTGATGAGTTTAAAAATCTTGTAGAGATCCAGTTGCTTCGCGATAAAATCAACAAGGAGGTTATTGCGAGAGTTGTAGCTAGACATATATTAATCCGAGTCGAAG
The DNA here is from genome assembly GCA_002070055.1 of bacterium ADurb.Bin212. GTDB lineage: Bacteria > Patescibacteriota > UBA1384 > XYA2-FULL-43-10 > XYA2-FULL-43-10 > MWCM01. The sequence goes on from MWCM01000010.1 coordinate 39,157, forward strand.
AAGGTGCAAGCGAAGAAGTCGTAAATGAAGCCAAAACAAGAATAACTGGTTACCTGACAGAGATAAAAAACGGATTAAGCTTTGATGAGGCTGCGAATAAATACTCAGAGGATGTTGGGAGTAATCAAAATGGGGGGTTATTGGAATCTTTTGCCCGTGGCGATATGGTTGAGGAGTTTGAAAAAGTTGCCTTTTCCTCTGCTATCGGTGATATTTCTGAACCATTTCAAACCTCTTTTGGTTGGCATATTCTTAAAGTAGAAGAGAAGACCGGATATGTTGAAGAAAGTTTTGATAATTGGATAGATGAATTAATGGCAAAGAATATGGTAATTTATCTATTCAAAGGATAAGTTGAAAAAGTCTTCACCAAGAATTAAATATTTGTTTTCAATAATTGCTCTTTTAATGATCGCTATTGCTACCTATAGTTTTGTGGTTCTAATGAACAATGCTTCACAAACTCCATCAAGACAAAATACTGAAATAAGATAATTTGACAAATGCAATTTGTTTGCTATATTAATATCGTATGATAAAAGATTCATTTGCATCTAGCAGAAACTTGCTAGCCCTACTACTAGGACTATCTTTTTCTTTGCGGCGCAAATGATCTTTTAAATTCATAAGTTCTTTCTATAAAAGGTAACCGCCGCAAGGCGGTTATTTTGTTTTTTTAACAACCCACCACCTGGGTTGTTGGGTGTCTGTGCCTTTTGATGCAATCATCAAGGAGCACAAAGCACCCAAGGAGGAACAGCGATGAAAGCCATTACATTGCCAGGGTTCAACTCTACAGGACGGAAGGAGGTTAATGTTGGGTTATTGTGGGATCACCGGAGCAATCGTTGGCTTGCGGTCATCAACGATCCCACGTGGAGATGCGAGGTTGCTAGTGACTCCGAGCAGGAAAGGGCTGTCAGAAAGGCAACCAATCGCCTATTCGCTGTTGTCGACGGGTATGACCCGGAGTCGTATCCACACCATGAGGTTTGGGTCGCTTACTGCGCGGCCCGGGAGATGCCGGCATCTCCCATCTACTCCATCCCGGTCTAATCGGGGAGCCGTGGTCCCGGGCGGCGTATGCCGCTCGGGACCGCCAGACTTTACACAAATAATGGTCTTTGATATAAAATAATCAATGAATTTAAACCTAACCTCAATTATAACTATTATTATTTCAATTATTATCCCGCTTTTGGCGGTTGCTTTTTAGATCACGAACTATAACAAAAAAGCGCCGCCTCAACTAGGCGGTTTTTTTGTTTTTGGCTGGGTTGACGTCGTCCTTCAATCCGGCACAAGAACAAACGGAGGCAACAATGACAACGGAAGAGATCATGGGCACTGCCAGGGCCATTGCTTTGGCGTTTTGCGTCGCCTACCAGGATCACCGGTTCAGCGCCAAGGAATTTGGCGATGAGGTGTATGTGGTCTTTATGGGCATCTTGAAGGTTGTGCGGATTGACGAGGAGGTAGCCCGAAAATGGGTTCTCGATGATGACATTCACCTTGGGCAGTGTGGTGCGCCGACGTAGCTCGGCGCACCACAACATTTTTCAATCAACTTTATTGACACCTATGCAAAGTGTTGGTAGTGTATAAACAATGAATTTAATTATGAGAAATTATTTTTGGTTTTACTTTTTTGCCGGACTTGGTCGGGTGATTTAGTAATGCCATAAATATTTGCATTGTGAGTCATACCGGCCAGCAGGCCGGTTTTTTTGTTTGTTTGCCTGCAGTATTTGCAGACAAGGCATACAAAAAAACAACCCTCAGGGAGAACAAGCATGCTCAACTTGACGCAGCCGATGGCGGGTAAAGCAGTTGAAGTAAGCCAGATGATCCAGGAGATGGGCCTTGTATACGGCCAAGGGAAGACCTTCCTGGCTTCCTCGCAGGCGGCAATCCTAGATCATGGAGAGGTTGCTGAGCTGGGGCGTGTCTCTGGCGCGGTCCTGCGTTGCACGCCTCGGCTCTATGCTGAGACGGACGAGAGAAGGATGTTCGATGTTGGGGTGTCATCTTTGGCAAAAGAGCTTAATGCTCTGCGCCAGGAGGCTCCACGATTCTATCGGGTCGATGCCGTAGTCACGTCAGGGGGGTTGCGGGTTGCCGAGATTGAAAGCATCCCAGCTGGTCTCGGGTACATGTCGTCTGTCTATGAGGCTGCAGCGAGTGCTGGCATAATCGGCGCTGACCATGTGCCCGACTATGCCGGCTTGTTCGTAAGTGCTGTCGGTATGGGGCACCCTGTTGTTGGTATCGCGGTCTGCGCTGATCGCTGTCACTACCGCAGAGACAGCGAGGTGTTCGCCCAAAACTGTCTGGCCAAAGGGCACGAGATGGTTATGGTGGACCCACATGGCGTGGTGATGAATGGCCGATCCGATCTGCCGCTGGTAGACGGCAAGCCGATGGCGGTGCATGTGCGTGCAGGGGCGTATCGCTACAGTGATGTTCCTGCAGCCGATGAAGTTGGGCTGATTGAATGCTGGAGGTCCGGAGCCAACATTCATCCGCCGCTTCAGACAATCTTCTGGAGTAAGGCTGAAATGGCCTCTCTCTGGAAACCGGAGTTGCAGGAGTGGTGGAGGGGCTTGATAGGAGGAGATCTTGATGTTGCCCACCGGATCTTCCCCCAGACAGCCTACCTGGATGGTCGAGTTGAACCAGAACACATTCCCGACCTTGGGACGTGGGAAAGGGTCGGAAACTTCGATCGCAGGGGGTTTAAGAACTGGGTCATTAAGGGGAGCACTGGCATCTCCGGTGGCCGGGCCATGGATTTCGGTAGTCATGACATTGTTATCGGGGCTGCCGGCAACATGGACACGGCCGGCTGGCGGGATGCTGTGCAGTCATCGCTGAACATGCTGGCTGCTGGTAGTGGACTTCGTATCATCCAAGGCTTTTCCAACCCGATCAAGATCCAGATGCACACCATCGCCAACAAGCTGCTCTCAACGGAGCAGACCATTGGCCAGCTGAGGCCCTTGGCGCGGATCTACTACGCCATCATTGATGGCGAGTCGAGATTCATGGGTGGCAGTCTCAACTGTCGCAACTCGCTTGTTGTTCACGGTGCCAGCGACGCGGTGCTGGCACCAATCATACTGGGCTAAAAAAGGAGGAGTCCAGACAAGAAACTCTGGAGCCGTCGTGACCGGCGGCTCCACAAATAATATTATTAAGTTATAATATATTGTATGAATAATGAGATTATAAAAATTAGCCAGCAGCTGATAAAATTTAAAACGGAAACCGGGAATTTTAAAGAAATTAGCAGCTGCTTTGATTTTATTAGCTGTCTACTTGGTGATACAGGTAATTATAAATCAAAAACAATCAAAAAAAACAGCCATCAAAGCATGGTTATCTCAAAAAACAAAGAACCGGATATTTTTTTAGTTGGACATATTGATGTGGTGCCAGCTCTAGACAAAATGTATGAGCCGAAGGTGAAGCGTGGCAGGATTTATGGCAGGGGAGCTTGCGACATGAAATGCTCAATTGCTGCAATGTTACTTGCATTTAGAGAAATAATCAAAAATAATACAGCTGCATCAATTGGTATAATATTAACTTCCGACGAGGAGGTGGGTGGTTTTTCTGGGGTTAGTCATATTTTATCTTTAGGATACAAATCAAAAATAGCGATAATTCCAGACGGTGGCCCTAACTTCAGTATTGTTGAAAAAGAAAAGGGTGTTCTTCACTTGATGCTTTACGCCAAAGGAAAATCTGCTCACGCTTCGAGGAATTGGTTAGGAGAAAATGCCATTGATATATTATGTGACTCTCTACTTTCAATTAGGCATCTCTTTCCGCGAGATAATCATAATAATTGGGAGAGAAGCATAAATATTGGCAGAATACAGGGTGGAGATGCGGTGAATACAGTCCCCGCCAGGGCTTTTGCAAACATAGACATCAGACTCACTGAGAGCGACAATGCAGATATGATAATAAATATGATAAGAGCGGCTGCGGGTGATAAAGTTGTCGTTAAAGTTGATATTAATGAGCCAACAACAAATATATCCAGAGAACATCCCGAGGTCATCAGACTACAAAATATTTATCAAAGAAAAACAGGGAAATTTATGGGCTTTGAACGCTCTCACGGTACAACTGACTCGCGCCATTTTTACAAGCGAGGAATTAATAGTTTAATTTTTATGCCTGATGCAGGTGGCCATCATAGCAACAACGAATGGGTGGATATTGAGTCCTTGAATCTGTATTACGAGATTTTACTTGATTATATTTACGATTATCATTATCATTTCAATAAAGAGTAATAATTAATATCTGGTGTTATTATGAAAACGATTTTAGTTGTAGAAGACGATCAAGCATTGCAAGATGCAGTGTGTATGAAGCTTAAAAAGGAGGGCATTAATTGCCTGACGGCCAAAAGCTCACAAGAGGCGATAAAGCACTTAAAAAGTGCTGAAGCAATCGATGCGGTCTGGTTGGACCATTATTTGATAGGCGATCTAAACGGTATAGAAATAGTCGAAGAGTTGCGCCAAATGAAGAACAGGCACAATCTTCCGGTGTATGTTGTATCTAATACCGTTTCTCCGGAGAAGGTTGAAGAGTATTTTAAACTGGAGGCAAAAAAATATTATGTCAAATCAGACTATCGTCTCGAAGAGATAGTCGAAGATATTAAGTCGGGTTGGCAGGAGTAACTCCTATTTGAACCGGGCAACAGCCCCTATTATTGAACTGTGATCAATTAGTGATGACTTTATAACCTGAAAGTCTTTTTTGGCGTGAGGGTGAAGTGCGTTTGAAACCGAATTATAGAGGGCTTCCTGAAATAGATCGTAGGATCTGGAGATTTTGCCGGTTAATATTACTTTGTTGATACCAGTCAGGTTTATCATGGATGATATGGCAATGCCTAAATATGGAATGTTCTGTAGAATCAAACTAGAGGCCACCTGATTAGAATTTTGTGCTAAGTTAAATAATTCGTAAACATCTTCAACCTCAAGACCTGATTTTTTTGCTTGGGAAATCAACGACCAACCAGAGAAGTATGTTTCCAAACAATCTAAACCTCCACATGTGCACCTTCTGCCATTAGAAGCAACCTTTATATGCCCAATTTCGGAGAGTAGGTTGCTCTGCCATGGACCGGTGTGACTAATGTAATAAGATGAGCCGATGCCGGTTCCAAGCGCAACTAGACCGATATTCTCTTCCCAGAGGTCATTACTCGATATCTCTCCGAGTAAAGCCATATCGGCGTCATTTCCAACCATACACTCTTCTCTTTGTAATAAATCTTTGACATTGATTCCATTTAAATATTCGAGGTTGGGACAAAGATCAATATTACCGTTTGTATAATCTACTACTCCGGGGACGGAAAAGCCAAGACGAGTTTCATTGTTTATATTTATTGAGTTTAGTATCTCCCACAGCACAGTCCTAAATTGGTCGATATTGTCTGGTGTCCCACGTTCAATAATCTCACTTGAGATATGATTGTCCTCTACCCAGGCAACTTTTAAATTTGTTCCGCCAATGTCGATGCCAATTTTATTGTTAGCCATGGAATCCCTCCGATTCGTTATAAAAAACTTATTATATCTCTGTTTTATTCAAGTAAATAGTGTCTGAAAGTGGCTTGTATCCTACATCTATTACTTTATCAATAATCTTTGGCGTGGTAAACCCGGGCTTGTCACACAAAATATTATATTTGCCTTTGCTGACCAGTACTGCATAGTGACCCTTTAAGTCACTAGCAACAGTCCTAATAAGATGATTATTTTCTTGGTTAAAAATTCTTATTAACGCCAAGTCTATGGGTTCAAGTTTGGTTGATTCTAGAACTAAACCGTAGGCTTTTACATTATTTAAGCGAGATATTTGCATTATCCATAAAGGTATATAAATAATTAGAATTATCAAATTGATTAGATTTGGGCAATAAGCTAAAGCCAGAACAGATACAATTGTACCCAAGGAAATCAACGGCCAATTAAAGATAATTAGGTATTTTTCTATAATCGATAAAATGCTAACATTTTTTGCATTTTTGTTGAGTGAGTCTAAAGACCTCATCGGAATATTTGCCAAAATTGCCTGTTCGTCATCGGTAATATTTATTGTTTCTCCAAGATAATTATTCTGATATTTCAAGCCCTGTTGGCTGAAAATATTTGTTGAAGCGATCTCATAATTTTGTTTCTTAACTTTTATAAAATATCTTCCCTTGTGGGCGATAAATCCGTATCTACCTTCTTTGTCGGATACGGTTGTTTCAATTAATCTCTTGCTGTCAGCGTCATAAAGAGTGATGAGGGCATTGGCAATAGCAAAGCCGTTTTCTGAATCATAAATTATTCCCCAGTCATTTTTTTTGCGTTTACCTGAAGACAATATCCCATACATATGCTCATAAAAAGATGAATAAGCAATTGCATTTTGAATGTGTGGTATTGCCAAAATTGCAGAAGCAAATATCAACGCCAATGCTGTTAGCGCTTTGGCAATATCGTCAAGTAGGTTTTTAACCTTGTCTATTGCTGCTCCAACTTGAGAGTTTGATATTTCAAAGTTGTCGTCGCTTGTATCACTTGCCAAGAATACTCCGTTTTTATCGTAAGCGGATATTTTTACTCTCGCTTCTTTTGTTGTTAGCTCGTTAATTAGCGGGATATCCCAGCGGTAGGAGTTTTCGGTAGAAAGGCTGTCAACAGGTATCATCTCTTGTTTATTTGTGCCTTTGTTATCTTTGGTGATTTTCCAATCCCAATTTTTGCCGCTGTCCACCGATAGATGTAGGGAGACAAAACTTATAACATCTTGTTCATAAGTGTTTTCCCACTCTACAGCATATTGTTTACCTATAAGCCAAAACTCACCGCCGTTTGGAGTTTTAACGGTAATTTTACCCCGATTTGACTCTTTTTTTGCAACAATATTCAAAATATAATTCTCATCACATGTAGGGTCGTAATAAACAACAGAAAAATCCTGCGGAGTGGTTGCATTTGAGCTAACTGACAATTTCCCCTTATTGTCGAATTTGGCAATTGATGATGGGGATACCTGTAAATTAGAGTTGGCGATAGGATTTTTTTGGCCATTCTTTTTTAGTTCTATATCAAAGCTTACATTGGGCCATTTACTAACTTCGCTCTGTGTTAAATAATAATATTGTGTATTAGCGGTGCTGGCTCGGATAGTATTCTCGGGCAAGCTAAAGTAGTATTGGTTTTCCTTACAAACAGGATCAATTTGCCCTCGGTATATAACAAAATTCTTAGATATATCCTCTGCGTAAGATGAGCAACCAAAGGGGTTAGCTTCAGTACGATACATATTAATTCTAATTTTTACCTGGTCGCTGACGACGCTTTCGATCTTGGGGATATAGAATCTATAAGTGTTGTTTTTTAGCTTTGTCTGCCAATTTGTATCGGCAAAAATACTTTGCCATGAGCTTTGAGCGGGGAAGTTTGCATCTTTTATGGCACTGGCGATTCTGTTCCATTCGCTACCATTATTATAAGAAATATCTATATTGTAGTGGATATTCCACCCCTCAATTAAACTTTTAGCGCTCGATTTGTTGAGCCATTTAATATCAATAGAGCTCCCAGTGGCATATCTTTCTCCCGCCAAGGGAGATTGTATTTCAATTTGGTTGTTGCATTCGATGGTATCACACCAGCTCGGATTGGGCAGAGGGCAAATAAGGGGGCAAGCGGGGCAGACTCCTCCGCAGTCTATACCTGTTTCGTCTTGGTTTTGAACTCCATCGGAACAGGTTTCCTCTGGTGGTTCTTCGCAGGCAGGACAACTTCCACCGCAATCGATACCAGTCTCATCTTGGTTTTGGATACCGTCACTACAGGTAGGGCAGGCATCACAGCTACCACCACAATCTATACCTTCCTCATCACCATTTTGTATGCCATCACTACAAGTAGGAGCCACAGGGCAGGGATCGCATACTCCACCGCAATCTACATCTTCTTCATCTTGATTTAAGATCCCATCGGAACAACTTTCTTCTGGGGGGCAAGCATCACAGCTACCGCCACAATCAATACCAGTCTCATCACCATTTTGTATGCCATCACTACAAGTAGGAGCATCGGTAGTGGTATAGTTTACAGTATAATCAGAGAGAGTAGGGGTAGAAAAACCATCGATAGAATATAAAGTAGATTCAACTTGCAAATAGCGATAATACGAACCATCCTGCTCAGAGGTAACCAATGAAGATATATCAATACCTGTATCGGAGTAATTTTGAGCATCGGTCCAACTTGTCCAGTTTATGGAATCAATTGATGTTCTGAATCGAAAAGTTAGGGATGTGTTCGCTGGCACTGTTTGTGATGAGGTGAAAGAACCCCAATTTGCGAATTCGTTACCGCCATCTATTTGAGACGATGCAGATATATGAATAGCGGGGTTTTCTCCTGTGTAAGTAAATTCATCTATTGTATCTTCATTGTAGTTTGCAACATATATTCTATTTGTTCCATCGTTTCTCCCATCGCCAATTACAATTTCTTTAAAAGAAGCACCACTATCACTACCTACGGTTCGCTCAAACCAATTGCCATCCACAAAAGGGAAGTAACTAATTTCATAAAGTGTTGAACCTGACGAATAATATATTCTATTTGTTCCATCGTTTCTCCCATCGCCGAAAGCAATTTTCTCGATTGTGTGAGTAGCAGTAATAGTAGCTGTATTTATCCAATTACCATCAGAATAAGAAAACTCTTTTAATTGAGTGCTACTGCTATCGTGGAAATACAATCTATTTATTCCATCGTTGCGCCCATCGCCAAGATATATTTGTAGTGTCCCCGCGATTATGTTGCCATCATAAATATTATTAGCTGTCCACGATGAACCATCGGGAGAAAATTCGTAAATATCACCCTCTTGGGTATATACATACATTCTGGTCGTGCCATCATTTCTACCATCTCCGCCTGCGATCATTATTCTATTAGAACTTGCGTCTGGAGCTGCCAAAGACCAAATTGCTGTATTGTTTTTCCATAATTTGTATTCTCTTCCTTCTAGCGTGAGGTCTCTTCCTGAAACAAAATAGACATCATCGCCGTTTACAAATAAATCTCCAGAGTAATCAGGAGTCCATGTACTTGCCAGTAAAGTATTCTGCCAATTTCCGGAAATATATTCATGTTTAACCGCCCCCATCATACCTCCCGAATATACCTTGCCTGGGGTCTTTGCATCTACATACCAACGATAACTACCTGCGGCGGCAAAAATTTGAGAGTTCCACGAGCCTTCGGAATACCAAACTTCTCCAATTTTATTTGAATCGATGGCAGCGAAATACAGTTTATTATTCCCGTCTCCTCTGCCATCTCCTAAATCCAAACTGCTTATACCATAATCTATAGAGCCTAGATTTCCAAGCGTGGTACTATCCCACGAGATTGTCTTATCGGAAATTGAAATTGAATTATCGCTTGTGTCGATATTAGTTAATTCGCCTTGTGCCCAATCTGCTTGTGTGGTAAGCGTAGCAGATAAATTCGCAGCTCCAGCTGAATTACTGTTTTTTCTTACATTGTATTGGCTGGTAAAAAAAGACACCAAAAAAGAACTCAGTGCAATTACACCCAAAATTATATACAGCCTTTTGCGTTTTTCTATGCCCCTCATCATATGTATATATTATAGATCAAAATGATAATAAAACAAACAAGCCACCCCGCGGTGGGGTGGCTTGTGAACTGCCCGGAAGTCGTTAGCGGCTTGGCGCCCGGGCGGGGCGCGAAAGCCGAGGGGTGGCCCATAGGGCCAAACGAGGCTGCCATATGGGCCAGCGCTCGTAGAGCCACGTGAGCCAACAAGCTCCAATCAGCGCCGCGAGGGCGCTGTACCCGGCACTTGGGAGTGCCAAGTAGTGCGGGAACCTGTTATAAGAGTAGATGGGTGCGACTGGCAGGTAAAACACCAGTACCCATGCCCATAGCACGAGGGCCAGTTGCCAACGGTGACGGAACACCACTGCGCTGGCGGTAACAGCTACTAGCTTGGTGATGTCTCCCCAGAAGCCGGGATTCAGCAGGATCCATGCGTCAGATCCTGCATAGGCTTTGGCGGTGACAATCAACCACTCGATCGGCGCCAAATACATGCGCGCCGTTAGTCTCCAAAACGCTTCGGTGCCGACCATGGCACCTGCACCTGGGTCCATGAAGCCCGGGATCATTACTGCGCGCAGTGCTATGTAAGCCACTGCGATGCCCCAAATTCCAACCACGCCGGTAACGGCCTTTCTCCAGCTCCAGCCCTGCTGGCCGGAGAGGAGAATGACCGCCAAGGAGATGAACGCCGGAGCAACCAGCGTGTTCTCCTTGGACATGAGACCAATCATCATGGCGGCTGCTGAGCCCGCCAGCCACCACCGGCTCCTCTTGCCCTCAGCACGGAGGTGCAAAAAGAAGCAGGCGACGGTGGCGCAGATCGCCGGCGCCGAGATCAAGTCGAAGCGGGCGGCGAACCAGCCGGCTGTGAAGCCATTGGCTGGTGCCGCCGCGTACAGGATGGCGCCGATACCACCGGCCAGAGGGGACGCCAGCAGAACCGCCAGCATCCATCCGAAAGCCAGGGCACCGACGATGTGCCACGCTAGATCAGTGCATCTGAAACGATACGCCGTTTCAGATGCTGTCAACTCGGCCATTGAACCATCGCGGGGCCGGCTGGAAATCTGCCGGTCTAGCCAAAGAGAGGCGAGCCCCAGTGGCCTGTAGTACATCCACCCAGGCCGTACAAACTTCTCGGCCATCTCTCTGGGCGTTTCGATTTCGAGGAGCATGTGCAAAATGCTCCTCTCGTCGAACTTGTCCGGCGCCCTATGCAACCGATCCCCACCGTACTTTACGACGGAGATTGAGACAACTACGGCAACAACCACGACGACCAAGAAAATACGCTTCATGGCGGCCCTCCTGTATGTGACCCGCTTAAGCGAGTCTATTGCTTCCATCAGGCTGATTATTTGTGTTAAACAAACAGCTTGATGGAAACGGAATTTTTAAAGTGCCAAAGCACCTTATCTATAACATAAATATCTTATTCTGTCAAATATACAAAGGCTCCTCACCACTTAGTGTGGTAAATCTAAGCCTATCTACGCACAGAAAAGTTGTAGTGCAACTTTTAGTATCA
>MWCM01000011.1 GCA_002070055.1 bacterium ADurb.Bin212
TGATACTAAAAGTTGCACTACAACTTTTCTGTGCGTAGATAGGCTTAGATTTACCACACTAAGTGGTGAGGAGCCGCTAATGCCTTGACAGATAGTTGATATGTGTGTATAATATGAAACTAATATGATTAGATTTTTCAAAAAATCAATTTTGGAGGCTGATGTGAGCTAAAGCTCGTCTATTCTTTAGTTCACATCAGCCGCCCAAAGATGGGCGGTTTTTTGTTTTTCAGGGCCTTTAGGTCCTGTTAATCTGCCGCGGTGCGGTTTGAAAAAAGGGGTGAGTCCGATGAAAGCCCATAAGGCCCCGGTTAAGAGCCGGCACGCTCGCTATAAGGGTGTGAGCGCCAGGGCGAATACACACGCTGCATGACTGGGGGTCGAGACAAGTCGTTTCGGCCCCACCCTCCACGCATATTGACACGATATAATAATGATACTATCCTTGTGATAGTATGAGATATTTCCGCCAACAATAAACTTGGGGCACAGGTAATTGACAAGATTACCATTTGCTCCGTGTTTAGAAAAAGGCGGATTTTTTATAAATAAAATATAAAATATCAAATATTGAAAATTCAAAATCAAAAGAAAGATTCAACAATTTTAACTATTAACTTCTAACTTTTAAATTAACATGGAGTGCTTATGTGTGGAATTGTTGGTTACATTGGAAAAGGGGATGGGGCACCAGCGGTAATCGATGGATTAAAGCGGCTGGAATACCGAGGATATGACAGCTGGGGAATTGCTGTGAGTGAATCGGATAAGATAAAATTCCACAAACAGGTTGGCAAAATCGGCGGATTCGAATTAAAACGAGATTTACCTGATTTTGGCGGTAGTATTTGTATTGGGCACACACGATGGGCAACTCACGGGGGAGTAACGGAGAAGAATTCACATCCCCATTTCTCTTGTGATAAAAAAATCGCTGTCGTGCATAACGGTATTGTTGAAAACTATCAGGAGCTTCGTAAAGAATTAGAGAGCAAAGGACACAAATTTGTTTCACAAACCGATACTGAGGTTATCGCTCATCTTTTAGAGGAGAATCTTAAACATAAGAAGAGTAAAAAAGATGCAGTATTAAAAACTCTAAGGGAGATCGAGGGGTCATACGCTTTGGGTATAATATTTGCAGGAGAGGAGATACTTTTTGGCGCTCGGAAGGGGAGTCCGCTAGTTTTGGGAGTCGGCAAACAAGAATTTTATCTTGGTTCGGATGTCCCCGCCTTTTTAAAGCACACCAATAAAGTTGTCTTTTTAGATGAATTCCAAATGGTAGAAATCTCCGGTGGAAATTACGAGGTGAGCGACGTTAATAGCGGGAAAGCGGCTAAAGTTAAAGAAACCAAGATAGAATGGGATTTAGATGAGGCCGAGAAGGGCGGACATCCTCATTTTATGATTAAAGAGATGTTGGAACAGCCAACGGTAATAGAGAAGACAATTAGCATTAGTGAGGAGGAGCTTTCCCCTGCTGTAAAAATGATCGAAAAGGCAAAAAATATTTATGTTGTTGCCTGCGGAACAGCACTTCATGCGGGAATTTATGGCTCTTATCTCTTTGCCTTGGAGAATGGTGTGATGATGCAACCGATTTCGGCTGGCGAATTCCCCCACTTTGGTTCTCTTCTTAAAAAGGGCGATTTGGTAATTACTGTTTCACAGAGCGGTGAGACGGCAGATGTTTTAGAGGCGGTAAAAAGTGCCCACAAAAGTGGTGCTAAAGTGTTGGCTTTGGTTAATGTAATGGGTTCAAGCCTTATGCGTGCAGCAGATTACTCTCTACTTACAAAAGCCGGTCCAGAAATTTGTGTTCTCTCGACAAAAGCATACGTATCACAACAAGCTATGTTCGCGATGCTCTCTGGCGCACTAAAGGGCAAGGTTTCTGCTACTAAAAAATTGTTACTTAAGGTTAAAGACGATGTGTCTTCGATACTTTCGGAATCATCAAGAAAAAATATTGCAAAAATGGCTAAAAAACTGGCTAAAGTTGATAATATTTACGCCTTGGGGCGGGGAATTAATTACTCTAATGCTCTTGAATCATGCTTAAAAATTAAAGAGGTGTCATACATACACGCAGAGGGTTTTGGTGGTGGCGATTTGAAGCATGGTCCGATTGCTCTAATAGAAAAAGATGTGCCGGTTCTTGTTTTTGCCGCCAATGATGGTGTAGATAAGGAGATCGTGTCTAATGCTATGGAGGTTAAGGCTAGGGGCGCGGAAGTAATTGGAATTTCCTATCAAAACAACGAAGTTTTCGAGCAGTATTTGCCGGCCAATGACCACGGTCTTTTGACTCCAATAGCGTCAATTGTTTATTCCCAGCTTATGGCATATTATATTGCACTTGAAAAAAACCTTGATCCTGATAAGCCAAGGAATTTAGCAAAGAGCGTGACAGTTAAGTAGAAAAAGATAATAAAACTACTACTCGTGAAAAGAAAGCTTTAGTATGATTAAAGCTTTCTTTTGCGTCTTTTTAAAAAACTAAGCTTTGCCAGTTGTTTTTCTAAAGTTGCTTGGACTGTAGCGAACTCCTGTTCATCTGTTATGTTGGCTAAGAGCTTCTCGGCATTTGCTTTCGCTTCCATTATCTTAACTTCATCTAAGGAATCGGCGGATTCTGCTGTATCTGCCAGAATTTTTAAGAGTCCATTGGCAACATAGGCTACTCCACCCTCAGTAGCTAAATAATGTTCTTTTCCTGAAGTTTTTAATTTTATCTCGCCAGGGGATACTAAAGTAATTAGCGGCATGTGGTTTGCCAGTATAGATATCTGGCCATCTGGCGTTGGTATCGACGCCTCGCTTACTTCGCCTTCGTAGCCTTCGCCTTCAGGGGTAATAAGTTTTAGATTAAAGTTAGACATATGTTTTATAATGACAAATTTCTAATTACTAATTACTAATAAAATTCCAAAATCCTAAGAATTAATTTTTGATTTCTTGATTATTGATACAAATATCAAGCAAAGTTCTCGTGCTTCCCAAGTCAGACTATCAATCTCACTTAATAGTTGGGGGCTTGTTTTCCTTAACATTCTTAACCAATATTTTGCCTCTTTAGCCTCTTTTTTTGAAATAGAAATCTTATGCTCGAAGTCTCTTTTCGATTCTGCGCAGTCGGCTTCGCAATAATTCGCTCCTATAGATGTTGCTGACTTAACCAACTGAATAATAATTATTGAGTTAACATCGTTTTTTGGTATTGTTTTCACTAAATCGATGACATTTTCAGCAAAAATTGCTGTCCTCTCCTCCAAATCAAATTTATTGTTTTGATTGGTCATTGCATTAGGAATTAGATATTAGGATTTAGAAATTTGATCAATGCCACCTTTCATATAGAAATCTTGCTCAGGGACGTTGTCGTATTTTCCTTCGATGATTGCTTTAAATCCCGAAATGGTTTCTTTAAGTGGAACATATTCACCTTTTATTCCAGAAAAGACTTCGGCGACATGAAACGGTTGGCTTAAAAAGCGTTGTAATTTTCTAGCTCTTGAAACAGTTTGTTTGTCTTCGTCAGATAGCTCCTCCATACCCAGAATTGCAATGATGTCCTGTAGATCTTTATAGCGTTGCAATAGCCTTTGAACTTCTCGAGCAATATTATAATGCTCTTCACCTACAATGTTGGGGTCTAAAATTGTGGAAGTTGAGGCCAAAGGATCAACCGCCGGATAAATACCTAATTCAGCCAAAGAGCGCTCAAGAACAATAGTTGAGTCAAGATGGGCGAAGGTTGTTGCAGGGGCTGGATCCGTTAAGTCATCTGCCGGTACATATACTGCTTGTACTGAGGTGATTGACCCCTTTTTTGTTGAAGTAATTCTTTCTTGCAACATTCCCATTTCGGTGGCAAGAGTCGGTTGGTATCCCACGGCACTTGGCATCCTGCCTAAGGTAGTAGACACTTCACTGCCAGCTTGTGTAAAACGAAAGATATTATCAATAAAAAGTAGAGTATCTTTGCCTTGATCTCGGAAATATTCAGCTTGTGCCAAGCCAGTTAGAGCAACTCTCATTCTTGCGCCGGGTGGTTCGTTCATTTGCCCGAATACTAAGGCAGTTTTTTCTAAAACACCGGATTCCTTCATCTCATTGTAGAGATCGTTTCCCTCTCTTGTGCGTTCACCTACTCCGGCAAAAACTGAATAACCACCGTGTTCTGTAGCAATGTTGCGGATTAGCTCTGTAATAAGCACTGTTTTGCCCACACCGGCACCGCCGAACAAGCCGACTTTACCGCCTAAAGTAATGGGAGCGATAAGATCTATGACTTTGATACCGGTTTCAAATATTTTTGTTTCAGTGTTTTGATCACTAAAGGCGGGAGCCGGTCTGTGGATGGGGTATTTCTCTTTCGATTTAATTGCATCTTTTCCATCTACTGCTTCACCAATTACGTTCATCATCCTGCCAAGCGATGTTTCTCCAACGGGCACCTTTATCGGCCCCCCTGTGTCTAAAACCTCTTCACTCCTCATCAAACCATCTGTAGAATCCATTGCCACACAGCGCACAGTATCTTTTGATAGATGTTGCTCAACCTCTAATATTATTTTCTTTTTTCCGATCTCTACTTCAAGAGCGTTGTAGATTTCTGGCAGAGCGTCTTTGAACTCTACATCAATCACTGCTCCGATAATTTGGGTAATTGTTCCTTTGTTCATTTGGCTCCTAAATTATCAATTCTCAAATATCATATATCAATTAAATATCAAATTATTATTTATTTAATGACTTAGCTTTCAAGGTGTTAATTGTTTTTTGAAATATTAAATTAAATTCATGACATTCTTGTGCTAACGGAGAAATTTTTTCTGAACAATCAGGTGCGGATTCTCTGAGTAATTCTAACCAGTATTTTGTTTCTTGTGATTCCTTTTTGCAAATAAATATTTTATTCCTGAAATCTTTTTTTGAAGATCCATTTATTGCTTCCATGTAATTCGCACCGATGCTTGTGCTAGATCTGATAAGTTGGTCAACAATTCTTCTTGAAACAACATCAGTTTTTACAAATCTACAAAGCCTGATAATTTCTTTGCTGAAATTTATTGTCCTTTCTTGCAGATTAATCATTTCTATACTGATAATTAAATGATATTTGAAATATGTTATTTGATAAATTCTTTTTAGCTCATTGCTTCGGCAGCCCCCGATATCTCTGCAATTTCACGTGTAATACCATCTTGTCTGATGGTATTATAAGTTAATGTTAAGTCGTTAATTAAATCTTTAGCGTTGTCGGAAGCGTTTTTCATGGCAAACATGCGAGCCGAATGTTCTGAAGCGTTTGCTTCGAGTAATGCTCCGTATATCTGCATTTTGATGAATTGAATCAATATTCTATCTAATACTGCGTCAGGACTCGGTTCGAATTTAAACTCAACATTATTAAAATTTTCACTTGGCTTTTCCCAAAGTGAGGGGATATCTATGTGGTCGCGAGTAATGGGAAGGATCTGTTTTGCAACCGGAGTTTGTTTGAGTGTGGATTCAAAATGTGAATATATGAGCACAACTTTGTCGTATCTCCCCTCCAAATAGCTATCTATCATTAGTTTGGAAACGGGTAGAATATCTTCGAAGTCAATTTCCTTGCCGAAACCCTCAAACTGAGCAATTAGGTTACTTTTGCTCAGTTTGGCAACTTGCCCAGATCCTTTTTGACCGATACTAACCAAGTCAATATTATCTGCGATTTCTGCCTGTTCGCCGATTTTTACATTTCCTGCTGCATAACTGTTAGCCTTGTTAATAATATTAGTGTTATAGCTTCCGCACAGGCCTCTATCGGATGTTATCGTTATCAAGCCGGTTTTTTGGGTTCTGCGTTGATTTAAGAGGGGATGGGAATCCGGCGAGGTTACTCTACCTAGCAACTCTAAAAGATTCCAGGATGTTTGAATATAGCTTCTGGTGCTTTGCATTGCTCGAACCGCCTTTTGCATTTTTACGCTGGCAACCATCTCCATGGCGCGTGTAATCTGGCGAGTTGAGTTAACCGATTTAATTCTTCTTCTAAATTCTTGTGTACTTGGCATGTTTTTATTGTGAACACCACCACAGATCAAATTCACAGATCGGACCGATAAAGAAGTTTTTATCTTTTCCTATCTTATCTTTATTTAATCTGTGGAAGAAATCTGTGGTAGTGCTCTCCTTATTAATCCGTGTTTGGCCGTGAAGTTACTTCATATTAATTCTCGACGTGCTTGGTATTTTTCTCTAAAAATACCTTGAGCTTATTCTCGTCTTTTTCACTAAGCTCGCCTGTGTTCTTTATATTTAATAGAACATCTTTTATGGCAACTCTAGCTTTTTTAATGGTCTCTGCTTCAATATCTTTGATCTCATTAACATTATATGCGTCAAAGTAGCCGTTATTAACTGCGTAAAGGCCGATAACTTGCTCCTCGACCGGCATTGGCGAATACTGTGGTTGTTTCATAACTTCGGTAATGCGTTTTCCCAATTCAATCTGCTTTTTAGTCTCTGAGTCCAAATCGGAAGCGAACTGGGCGAATGCGGCTAACTCTCTAAACTGGGCCATTTGTAATTTAAGCTTTCCTGCTACCTTTTTCATGGCTTTTATCTGAGCGGCACCGCCAACACGAGAAACGGATATTCCTGTATTTAGAGCTGGACGTATGCCTTGGTAGAACAGATCTGACTCTAAAAATATCTGTCCATCTGTAATAGAGATAACGTTAGTTGGAATGTATGCCGAAACGTCTCCAGCTTGTGTCTCAATAATTGGTAGAGCAGTAATCGATCCGCCTCCGAAATCTTTATTTAGTCTGGCTGATCTTTCGAGTAATCTGGAATGAAGATAAAAAACATCGCCAGGATAGGCTTCACGACCTGGTGGGCGGCGCAACAGTAAGGACACCTGCCTATAGGCCCAAGCGTGTTTTGTTAAATCATCATAAATAATCAGCACGTCTTTGCCCTTCTCCATAAAGTATTCAGCAATAGCACAACCGGAGTAGGGGGCGATGTAAGAAAGCGGTGCCGGGTCGGAAGCGCCTGCCACCACCACAGTTGTGTAGTCCATGGCGCCGTGCTTATCTAGGGTGGCCATAAGTTTGGCAACCTTAGACTCTTTTTGGCCGATAGCCACATAAATACAAATAGGGCGGTCGGCTTTTGGTAAATCTTTCTGATTGATTATTGTGTCGATGGCGATGGCGGTTTTTCCGGTGCCACGGTCACCGATTATCAGCTCGCGTTGGCCTCTGCCAATTGGGATTAAAGCATCAATAGCTTTAATACCTGTTTGCAACGGAACTGATACTCCTTGCCTTGTTATAACACCGGGAGCAATTTTCTCTATTGGCATCTCTTTGCCTCCGTTCAGCTCCGATTTTCCGTCCAACGGTTCACCTAGCGGGTTAACTGCTCTGCCGATAATATCTTCGCTAACAGGAATAGAGGCAACCGCTCCGGTGCAAGAGACCTTATCTCCCGCTTTAATCTTTTCGTAATCTCCAAGCACAACAGCACCGATAGACGATTCCTCGAGATTTAAAATCATAGCATTTACTGTGTCGTCTGCGGTTTCAATTTCTACTAACTCTCCACTTTTGGCGCTTTTTAGCCCTTGGATCCTGGCAATGCCATCACCTATTTCAGAGACGATGCCCAGTTCTTGTTCTTTAATCTCTGTATCGAGGTTCAATATTTCTGTTTTAATCTGCTCTATTATGTCGGTTTTCATCTTCTTATCTCCTGATATCCAATAATTTGAATTATACAATATATAAATTTGCTATTGTGCCGGACTCTTGGCTATAGCCTTCCTTAGTCTTCTAATTTTGTCTTTTAAAGACAGGTTGTAATAGCATCCGTTGAATTCAATAATTACTCCTGCCCCAATAGATTCATCTATTTTCTCATCAAATTGAATCTCTCTTTTGTATTTATGTGTGAGGTAAATCTTTATATCTTCCAAATCCTCTGCGGCAATTTTCTGTGAGCTTATAACGCTTACGATCATAATCTTGTTTTTTTCTGTCTCTAAATTCTTTGCTAAATTAATAATCTCCTCTAAGTCTTTTAATTTCCTGTTACGGTTCAAATCAGACCAGAGAGAAGCTGACAATTCCTTAACGTCAACTTTTTTATTAATTGCGGCTACAATGATCTTGGCATAATCTTTATTTGACAATTTCATTTATCAAGCTCCATAATAGCTTCTTTTGTAAGTTTATCGCGGGTTTTAACGTCGAGTTTTTTAGAAGTAATTTTGTCCAATGATAAGGTTAGCAAGTCGGATATCTGAGCTCTGGTTTCTTTGACTAAATTATTTTTCATATTAATAACCTCTTCTGAACTTCTTGTGATGATTTTCTCGGCCTCTTTGTGGGCATCAGCGATAATTGCTTTGGTTTGCTCTTCTGCCTCTTTTTTGCTGTTTGCAAGCAACTCATTTGCCTCTTTGTAGGCGTTTTGTCGAATTCTCTCAGCCTCCTTTTCTGCCTGTTCTAAGTTTTTGGAAGATATTTCCGCATCCTTTAGGCCTTGCTCAATTTTTTTTGATCTCTCGTCAAAGAGTTTTAAAAGTGGCTTATAAAGCAGTTTGCTCAAAATAAAAAGCAAAATCAAAAAGTTAACAACTTGTGCTATAAAAAGCTTCCAATCTATTCCCAGTGAATCTAATGCTTCCATAATGTCTCCATAATAAACCAGGCTAATACAATGGCAAATACCATAGCTAGACGGTTGAGATACAATTGTTTAGCAATTGACTAGCCATGTCTAGCTATTGAATCTGCGATTGTTATACGAATTTCACAATTAACGCCACAACCAAAGCATAGATTGCAACTGCTTCGGCGAAGGCAATAGCCAAGATCATTGAGGTTTGAACCTTACCAGCTGCCTCGGGGTTTCTACCGATAGCTTCCAATCCTTTTGCTCCTATTATGCCGATTGCTATTGATGGGGCGATTGCTCCAATTGCTATTGCGCCAGCGGCGGCTAGAGCTGAAATTGCTTCTGCTTCCATTTTTCTCCTTCTTTATTAAACTTAAGAACTAAAGAACTGAAGAACAAAAGAACAATAATGATTCGTTCTTTGGTTTCTCGGTTCTTCTGTTATTTTGTGTTTTTTAATGTTCCTCTGCGTGATCTGTAATAGCCATTTTAATAAAAACAAGCGCTAACATGGTAAAAACCAAGGCTTGTATTGCTCCCACAAATAGCTCTAAACCGAAAAAGGGTAATGGGGCTATGTATGGTAGAATCATGGCGATAACCGTAAGTAACACTTCTCCTGCAAATATATTGCCGAATAGACGGAAAGCAAAAGATATCATGCGTGATATTTCTGAAATCAACTCCAAAAAACCAACAAAGGTGTTTATGGGGTTTTTAAAGGTAATAAACTTGCCGGAATATTTAAAGAAACCGATTGCTATTATGCCAAATATTTGTACGCTGATAATGGTAATTGCGGCAAGTGCAAAAGTCATATTCAGGTCTGCGTTACCACTTCGCAGTATTGGCACAAAAACCTCCTCACCATGATGGATCTCATTAAAGCCTATTGTGCCAACCCCGGGTAAAAGTCCGAGCCAGTTATTAATTAGCACAAACAAAAAGATTGTTGCTAGTAGAGGAAAGTATTTTTTGGTTTGTTTTTTGTCTCCAATAACCTCGTTGGCGGTATTAAACAGAAATTCAATCACCATTTCGACCACGTTTTGAACTCCGCGAGGCACTATCGATTTTTTACGGGTAGCAAAAAATGCGACGACAATCAAAACGATTCCAGCAATCCAAGTCATAACCATGGAGTTGGTTATGGGTAGTGGACCGATTTGGGCAATTTTTTCTGCTGCTAAAGAGATGTGCATTGGAGAAATTTAAAATTTAAAATTTAGAATTTAAAATTATGGAATAATTCATTTTTATCTTACGGCATACTTTTTGATATTGCTGCTGAAGATAATACATCGACTCAGAAAACGGTTCTGCAATTGTCTAGCCATTGCCTAGCGATTGTATAGCAATTGTTTTTGCTTTCTATATAAATTTTCTACAACTTCTTTACACTCTCGCTGGCCTTACGGACGATACTTCTTAAATAAAAATAAATTTGTAATGTGGCTAGCATTAGGCCAAATAAAAATAGCCAGGGGGCAGTGCTGAATTGTTTGTCTAAATATCGGCCGATTAAACCGAAGATCACAAGTGGTATTGCGGTTGCAAAACCGATCTGCCCAATGAGGCTAAAAGAAAAAATAAGGCTTTTTTTCATACGGACTTTATCATTCGAATTTTAAGAATAATCTTGGCGTTTTCAGTTTTGTTTGTTCTCAAAATTTTCGAAAAATAAACAAAAACATTTTCGGGCATAAAAAAGCCCCACCGCGCTCAATGTATCATAAGGCATTTTTTGGTGTCAATGCTCTAGGTGATTGACGGAAATCAAAAAATGTGAATAAAATGAATTTTGTCGCTCCAAACCACAACATCGGAGGAACATTAGAAGAAATGGAAAGCAAAAACTCTGGAAGTAAAATCGCCGTACTTATCTGCTGCATCGATCCCAGGATTAGGGGAACTGTGGATGATGCGGTTGAGCAAGAGCTTGGAGTCAAGTGCTTTAAGCTTACCGCTCCAGGGGCTTCTCAAAGGCTGCTGGATCCTGTTGCTCGCGAAGTCATGATGTCTGACGTGAAATTCGCCCTTGAAAACTGGGCGGAGATCGTTGTACTGTGCCATCACGGGGCAGGATGTGCGGCATATGGTGACAATCAGGGGCAACAGACCTCTGACATGATTACCGCCGCCCACCTGCTCCGCGAGAGGTTTTCTGTCTCGGTTGTTCTTTGCATGCAAGACAACCCAGAGGAGCCTCACCTAAGGGTCATTGGTAGGTTTCTCGCGTAGTGGTGTCACG
The DNA here is from genome assembly GCA_002070055.1 of bacterium ADurb.Bin212. GTDB lineage: Bacteria > Patescibacteriota > UBA1384 > XYA2-FULL-43-10 > XYA2-FULL-43-10 > MWCM01. Next base: position 10,934 of record MWCM01000011.1, read on the forward strand.
CTACGCACAGCATCGCGCCGCCCCAACCATGGGGCGGCTTGTCGTTTCTGGCATATCAAATTACAATATAATTATTAGCTGACTAAATTAAGGAGAGTAATGGAAATTTCTTACAACAATGAATTCAAGGGCAAGGGCCATCACTGCGCTACTTTTTTGATCCGCTGTATGGATTTTCGTTTTCACAAAGCCTTAGAAGAGAATATGGAGCAAATCCTTGGGGAGAGTTCCTGTGCCTTTGATTCTCCCGGAGTTGGAGGGGGTGGTTCCAAATCAATAATTGATGAGGAGAGTCGTAGAGTAGTTTTTAGCGCATTGAATATTGCTATGGAGAAACATGGTGTTAACAGGGTGGTAATTGCAGACCATATAGACTGCGGCGCTTATGGCGGAAGTGGCAAGTTTGCGAACGAAGATGAAGAGGAAAAATTTCATGTTGAAAAACTTAAAGAAGCCAAGCGTGTGCTCGAGGTAGATTATAAAAATCTCGAAATTGTGCTAATATACCAGAGTTGGAACAGCATAAAGACCATATAGCTTGGGAGGCTACACTATGCCTGGTTACAGATGTGGATGCAACAAGCGAGAAGGGCATGTTGTCGGTTGCCCCATGCGGGGCAAGAGGAATCAGGGAGTTCCTGGGTTGACCCCACCAGGCGGTTGGGAAAGTGAAGTAGCAACGTGTGATTCGGCGCAAGAGGAGTTGCAGCCGGCTCTGGCTGCCGACGAGGATTCCTGGCATGCGCCGGGAAAACCTGAATCTGCGCCAGATAGGCCCGTTGTGAGTCCGGATGATTGACAATAACACAGGATCTGTTCGATGCCCTGTGTGCCGGCTCCGACCAATGGACCGGCACATCACAAAATAGTCAAAACAATCAAATAATAGTATGATGAAGAAAGAAAAGCTTTAACATCATGCAAGAGGACTCAACAATTAAAAGGGAGGTTAGAAAGTGGAACTGGGGGGCTTTTTTGTTAACCTTTATTTGGGGTGTCGGGAATGGTATTTATATCTCGCTTTTGGCAATAATCCCCGGAGTGAATATCATCATGGCTGTGATTCTGGGCATAAAAGGCAATGAGTGGGCTTGGCGGAAAAACAAATGTTTAACAATAACAGAGTTTAAAAAACAGCAAAAGTTATGGGCAAAATGGGGTGTAGTTTCGATTGTTATTATTAGCATTGCATCGGTTTTGCTAGTGCGACAGATAGTAATTAATTCTGAAAAAGAAGATGAAATTAATTACCGTGACACAAAAAAGATAACTGTGGTTCAGGAGATTGTGTCGGCGATAAATCACTATCGCATCGACCATAATCAAAGTTGTCCGAAAAGTATCTCCGAATTGGTTCCAGAGTATCTAAAGCAGGTGCCCGAGAGCATTTCAGGAACTGAGTTTATTTTAAATCATTACTCTGGCGGTTGTTATATTTCAGTTTCTTTAGAGAGAAGTAACAATATTTTCTTGAGTGATGACTATGATCCGAATAACGGAAATTATTATGATTTAGAATCTGAAGATATCAGCAATCTAATTTTTTATAATGAATAGGAGGGATAGTGGACGAAAATAATCAACAAAATAAAGAAGATGTCAATTCAGCATTTAAGACGCCAAATGACGGAGCGGTGAATTCCAATAATCAACCGCAAAATATTTTTGAAGATATACAAAGACAGCAGGAAGGTTCAATTAATAATGCTCCTGATCCAAGGTTAACCATAAATAGTGTTGACGATTCTGGCATGCCAGAATCGTCAGAAAATATGAATGCGGAAGTTCCACCCACTACCAGCTATTCCGATAATTCTCCTCAACCTCAAGCCATGCCGCAAGAAGGATCGCCTGTTTCAACTCCTCCGACGGGAGTGTCTTTGCCACAACAGCCGCAGCAGAGTTCTGGCGCCTATGTTCAAACCGGTGATCTGCCCGAAGAGGTAAAAAAGTGGAACTGGGGGGCATTTCTGCTTAGTTGGATTTGGGGTATCGGTAACGGTGTTTGGATATCTCTAATTGCCATAATTCCTGCCGCTTCTTTAATAATGTCAATAATTCTGGGTATAAAAGGTGGCGAATGGGCTTGGAAAACCGGCAAATTCACTAGTATAGAAAGCTTTGTTGCTACTCAGAAAGCTTGGACAAAATGGGGTGCTGTTGTATTTATTGCTTTCTTTGTGGTTGGTTTGATTTTGCCCTTAGTATTAGCACTAATGTCTTTTAGATAGAAATCCTAAAATATCAATTAAATAGGAGAAAAATAATATGGACTATGGTGCGATAATAAAAAAATCGTGGTACTACGCAAGCAAAATGCGTTATTTGTGGGGAATCGGTTTGTTGGTGGCGCTGACGGAAGGAGCGGGTGGGGGTTACGGTAGTGGCTACAATTTTCCGTCACAAGATAATAATTTGCAAGAGATTATTCCTAATAAAATGGAAGAATTGCCGGATACGCTAACCAAAGGCTTTGATAATTTCCCCAGGGTTTTAGGATCTCAAAACGGCTCAGAAGTATTAGCGGGCATTGTATCTTTTTTGCAGCACAACTGGCTGGCTATTATTATCTCCATTATTGTTTTACTCCTTGTGTGGCTTGCGATCGTTTTTGTTTCTTATTGTGCCAAAGCAGGTCTAATTGAAGAAATTGACAATTTAGAAAACAGTAAAGGTTCAGGAAGCTTTTCTTCGGTTTTCTCTTTGGGTAAAAAAAGTTATTTAAGTTTGTTAATATTTGATATTTTTATAGGCCTACTCATAGGCGTGGTGGTAGTATTTTTGGGGTTGCTAATATTTGGAGGTATAAGTTCGGGTAGTTCTCCGGCCATTGCTTCAGTATTCGTTATCGGGTTAATAGGTCTACTTTTACTAATTCCGATTGTCTTTTATTTGGCAATGGTTTCTGAGCTGGCTAGAAGGTTGATTGTGTTGGAGAAACTACAAATAATGGAGGCTTTTAATCGTGCTAGAGAGATAATTAAACAACAATTCGGTAATGTTCTAATAACCCTATTAATTAGTGTTGCAATTAATATACTACGAGGGGTTGTTGTATCGATAATTTCGTTGATAATCTTTGTTCCGGCAATATTAATTTTGATATCGGCGGTTACCAAAAGTTCTACCGGAGTCCATGACTATATGAGTTTTATCATCACTTTTATTGTCAGTTTGATTGTTGTCCTGCTAATTAACTGGGTTATAAACGCATTTTTTGCTGTTTTCTTGTATTCATACTGGAACTTGTCTTATAGAGCAATTGTCTTTATCGGCAATAATAAGAGTTTAAGTTCTGCCAAATGAACAATAGGGTCGGGAAAATTTTGAGTGGATCAAATATAGGGCTTGATTCTTATGTAGTTGAGGTTGAGGTTGATATCGGTGCCGGCCTGCCATCATTTACCATCGTGGGCTTGCCGGACAAGGCGATAGATGAAAGCAAAGAAAGAATCCGGAGCGCCATAAAAAATAGCAATTTGAATTTTCCACAGCATCGTCTAACCGTAAATTTAGCTCCGGCTGATGTTAAAAAGGAGGGTCCCAATTTTGATCTCCCAATGGCGGTTGGAATTCTTTTAGCAGATAATCAGCTAGAATTTTTGCCCGAATACAACGTTTCTCTCTTTGTGGGAGAGTTGGCACTGGACGGTAGACTTAGGCATATTAACGGAGCGCTACCTTTAGCGATTTATGCCAAAGAGCGTGGCTACAAACGGTTGTATCTGCCGAAAGTAAACGCCGAGGAGGCTTCACTTGTAAGTGGTTTGGAGGTTATGCCGGTAGATAGCCTTTCTCAGATTGTGAAACATTTGAGAAGCGAAGTAGTTATTAAGCCGTTCGATAGAAATTCACAATCTCTGGTAGATAACTCGGATCTTGCAGTTGAAAGTGACTTCGCATTTATTAACGGTTTAGAGCAAGCCAAAAGGGCGATGGAGATTGCTGCGGCGGGGGGCCACAACATTTTGCTCTCCGGACCTCCGGGGAGCGGGAAAACTTTACTTGCCAGATCTATGCCGGGGATTTTGCCCTCTTTGAGTGAAGACGAAGTTTTAGAGGTAACAAAAATATATTCGGTAGCTGGGCTTACTGGAGCCAATAACTCATTAATACGTATCAGGCCATTTAGGTCTCCGCACCACACAACCTCGAGTGTAGCTATTGTTGGTGGAGGAGCTTGGCCACGACCTGGAGAGATATCCCTATCCCATCGAGGTATTCTGTTTTTAGATGAATTGCCAGAATATCCCAGAAGTGTGTTAGAGGCTCTTAGACAACCATTGGAAGATGGTGTTGTAACCGTGTCGCGTGCCTCAGGTTCTTTAACTTTTCCAGCGCAATTTTTGTTAGTTGCCGCCCAAAATCCTTGTCCTTGTGGGTATTTATCTGACCCAGAGAAAAGATGTGTCTGCGCACCAAGCCAGATTATCCGCTATCAAAAAAAGATCTCTGGTCCCATTTTGGATAGAATTGATATCCATATAGAGGTGCCGAGGCAGAAATACGAGAAAATCTCCGGAGAGGCAATAGCGGAGAGATCCCTAGAGGTTAGAAAAAGAGTAGAGAAGGCTAGAAAGATCCAAAATAGTCGCTTTAGCCATAAGAACAGTGTAAAAACTAACTCAGAGATGGGCTCAAAGCAGATAAAGGAGCTAATAAAGATAGAGAAAGAGGCCGAAAAGATTTTGTCTTTAGCAGTCGACAATATGAAACTATCTGCCAGATCTTTCCATAAAATTACAAAGATAGCACAAACTATCGCTGATTTAGCCGAGAGTGATACAATAAAAGCTGACCATATCGCAGAGGCTCTGCAGTATAGGCCTAAAGAGAAAACATATTAGATAGAATAATGAATAAAGAATAAGGAATAATGTATAGAAGATAGGCTCACAAGCAAAATAGTAAATGTATAATTTTCAATTAAGGAGGTGGATGAAAAAGGGTATAGCGGTAATTTGGGCAGTTATTATAACTGCGGTAATAGCGTTAGGTGCAGGAGGTGGCGCAAGCTATTATTACCTGGGAACGCAGCAGGAGAAAGATACAGCCACCGAGAATGACCTGAAAACAGATTCAAATAGTAGTGAGGTTGCAGAAGTTGAGGAGGGCGGTGCTAGTCAAGATTCTGATACAGAGGTAGCCGAGAAAGTTGACACGGGAGATTATAAAACTCTCAAGTTTACCTCTGGAGAAACATTAAAATATCCTGCAGATTGGGAGGTTAATAAGTCCAATTACATCTACTCCGGATCAGAGAGTTATGCAATTAATGAGGGCTCCAAGGGGAACTCCGGCAACTATTATTTGTATGATATGAAAGAGTGGCTAAAGGGTCCTGGCCCCGATGAAGGCTATGTAATGCAAAAAGAGGATAGGGCAAAGGCCTATCAGACAATGCTGGAGATTTATGCCGACAAGAAGCTCTCTGCAAAAAGCAGGATGGATCTAAATGATTATAGTCTTGAGTTTTTCTCTTATCGATCTGATGGTCGCGCCGATGTTAAATATATTCAAAGTTTGGATGGCAAATCAAGGGGTTTTACAATGATTAACACCGGTGGTCAAGATGCGGGTCTGGCCTTAAATTATATAGCATCTCTTTACAACAAGGATTCAGATAAACTTATTCAGATATCGCTACCTATATCACATGATTTTAGTGAGATTAAAACTTTGGCCTTGCGCTATGGTGATTACAATATGGATTCCAATGAGCTTATTAGAATTGACAGTGAAGCTCATCAGGACTTTGTTGATATGATGATGGCAGAAAGAAGTGAGCTCTCCTTCGGTAATTTTCTAAATACAATTGATGCCTCAATAACAAGTGTGAAGTTTTAATTTGCAATATAATGTTAAATAAAAACGCCCCTTTATTGGGGCGTTTTTAATATGAGTCAAAATTATGTAGTTTATATGGTTTGGATATTAAATATTTTAAATATCCAGTCTCCAACTTTTGGGATCCAAGCGGTTTGTTGATTGGAGAAGTAGAGAGCGACAACCAATACAACGATAATTAACATGATGAGAAGGATTTTTCTAATATCCTTTTTGACATAAGCGTATTCTTCTTCGTTGTCTTGGCTGGATTTTTCTGCCAGTGAGTTTTTAGCAGTATGTGCTACAGCTTCTGTTTCGACAATCGGCGCGTTACTCTCATTCGTAACAGAAAGCACAACCGCTTCGCTTGGCGAAAGTGTATGTTGCTTCTTTTTTTTAAGTTTTTTGTTCTTTTTTCCCATAAGATTTTTTTACTGGAGCAACTACACGGTCTGGAAGCTCTTCCTTACCCGTGTTCTAACTCTTAACTTACTTTAGCGGAAATATAGCGCATAATCAAGCCCAGAGAGAAGCTTTGGGGATTTTTTCTCGCTACCTTCCACTCCGCCGGTTTTGAGCTATTTTAAGGCTAAATGATACACAATGATACAGTATAAAAAAAAGATGCGTCGTTTTCTTGGTTTTCTTGACTTAGTATTTGATATTGCGCATTAATAGAGATATGAGTTCATTTGATTATGATAGGCAGCTTGAGATCGCGCTAAATCTGGCTGCCGAACATCAAAAATTAAAAGAAAATCTATATATCAAAGCCGAAACTGACCATTTTTTGTCTGAGCTCTTTGCTTATTCAGACCTGCCCATACCAAATGATACGATTTATAAATATTTTACCAAGAAAGACATTGTTGATTTATTGTACACACGGCTCTGTTATTATAAAATCCCTCAAGATGTAGTTAAAAAGAATGGTATCAAGGTTGAAAAAGCATCAAGAAAATCTAAATATTTCTACCAGATTAGGCGACTTGGCCAGCGGGGATCATACCCTGATGTTGAAATAAAGAATGATGGTATTTGGTACTTCAACCACCTCAACATTCCATTTTTGATAACTCGAAACCACAAGAGAGTAGATGATTTAGCCCATTTTGCTGAATATGCTCCGTTCTCGAGACAAGAGATTAGAATCGCTACCTCAATAATATGTTCCCATGAATTTCCGATCACTTATTTTTATTTTGATGATTTTAGCGAAGTCAAAATCGACGAGGATATTTTTTCTCATGTCGATATTAAAGATCTAAAACAATTCTTAGCTACAATTTATCTGATACTGGTGACTGAAAGAGACGAAGATATCCCTAGCCTGAAATCAAAATTTCGGTATGTCCCTTATGGGGATTTTCGGAAAGAAATGAATCTATTCCTAAAAAGATTCAGCATCCGAGATAACTTAATGCTGAGAACCTCGAGTCATTTGGTGAAAGCGGGAATGCTAAAAACCAACTACGTGTTTTTCGAAGAGACTTTGTCTAATTCATATTTCGCATTAGAAGGCTGTATGTTATTGTTGCAGAGAAAATATGGGATTGGGATTGATAAGCTCCGCAGAAAAGAACTAAGAGAAATCTTCATCAATACATTTAAGAGGGGAGAAGAAATATTCGATTATCTTTCTGAAGTTATTGATTGGGGAGGCAAAAGAGCCGAGTTAGTACACCCGGCAGTAGCCTCTCAAGAAAGCTGGTTACCAACCATCTTCGGAGATGACCACGAATACCACGATCTAACGATTCAATTGATGTATTACATTGTTACAAACCAAGTAATACAACCTAGAAGCAAATACGGTGATTATATCGAGCTGCTTTAATGTTGAAATTTGAAACACCTTGTTTTTTAACTCATAAATACGTTCCGTGCTTTCTTGCCCCTAAAGCCAACCGGAAAATATTCCGAGTTTATAACTTATCTCATCGCTCATAAGAAGATGCTGGTTACAGCTTAATCGCCAAATCATTTTCCGATAACTCGTATTTTGGCATTCTAAACTCCACATTTATTTTTCTTTCAGGCTTACCGATAAAAACTGGCACTGAAATTCCATCAAGATATTGCAACATATTTCTTTTTGGCCACTCATTCATATACTTGGTTCGGTAAAAAATCAGAAAAATGTCATGATGAATTAACGGGAACAAATGCATCCCCATAACACCTGGGATATCTTCTGGCTCTAAGTCTCCGATATCAAATGACATTGTAAAATTTAGACTAAGACCAGCTCTCGGTAATGCAAAAGCAATTATTGAAAAGGGGCGTAAGGGCTTGTGAGAATTAATTAATTGGTCACTTTTTCTGTTGAGCGCGGCTGATTCTGGAACATGCTCTGGCTTTTTAGGGAAAAGAGAGAATAAATGTCTAAGACTGATCTCCCTTTCTTTTGTTTTAAGCATGTGTTGCCCGTAAACCGCTAATTTATAATCTTCGTCTCCAGATTTAACGTGTGCTTGGCCAGAGCCATGAAAACTTAAATGACCATCATTGCTTTGTTCAACCTTAAATGTGTTGAGCTTGTTGTCTGCGATTTCGAAAGTTAGCCACTCAAACTTGGCGAATTCAGGAGATCCTAGGTATATGCTTCCATCTGATTTTCTCTGTGATAACGAAAAAAGCTGCCATGCAACATTTTCTAGATCTTGGATAAAAACTCTACACTTATCATTGTTGACAATCTGATTCATTTTCTTTTCCTTTTCCTCTCAACCAGTGAACTATTTATCATTGTGAAATCGAAATTCCTGACAAACTCAGGTACGCTTTCGTCTCCCTCCCGAAAAGGTATCTTTAATCTTAGGTCTTCGTGAATATCTACTTTCATAGTCAAGGTATAATCGCCTCCGCGCTTATTTTCGTCAATAGCTTTGGTTCCCACCGTCATATTCTGAAAATATGTAAGACATGCCTCTCTAAGGTCAAACGGAGCAGACTTTGTCTCCACATTGGAGACAGGTTTCACTGGCTTTCCGTTCTTGAAATGTTGCTCGGCTAATTTGCGAAGATCGTCTTCGGTTTCGTAAGCTCGGAGCCTTCCGCTTAGATGGCCAAGACGGTAGCTAACCCCATCGCTCATCAAACGCCAGTTTGTACCCTCCAGCCTTTTAGCAATGATTTTTTCGAGAGCTTTTCTGCTGTTATATTCAGTGCGTTCTGGATCATCATCCAAGCAGCTGAAGCTAATAATCACATCTTTGCCTAATTGTGGTTCGCCCAGCCCAAATTTACTATACCTTTCCTTTTTTGCCACAGGCTCTAACAGCTCTGACAACTGGGCAATTTTTAGCTTCTTAATGTCTTCCACTGCCTTATAAATATGCTTGTTCTCGGTGCGGTCAACCTGTTTAAGCTGTAAGTTGATCATTCTTTCAATTTGCCCGGCCTTCATTCGTATCTTGCCTGCCATACTGTCATCAATACAAAAACGCTTACAGTCTAATTCAAAATATGGATCAACTTTTTTATCCGATTCTGTGCTGGAACCGAGATCGAGAGTATCAATATAAGAGTGGCCGCATTTTGTGCAAGTATAGGTGGTAACAATTTTATCTTTGTTCTGCTTTTCTGATTTTTGGCTCATCTCTGCGTTGCACTTCTCGCATCTAATTATATGCTGCCATTCACTACCATCTTCCCAATAAGCTTTACGTTTATTACAACTCCCGCATTCCAGCATAAACAAAATCTCATCCTCACGGCTGTTTGAACCACTATTTCTTGTCATAAAATGCTTATGTATCACCTGCATATCCCCTCCGCAAGAAGGGCAGTAAGATTGATTGCTTAAGACCGCTGATTCGAGACGATCATCCAATTTCTGGTCGCGTTCCATCCAGCTGTTTATCACCTGCATTTTTTCTTGGTATCTCGATAAAGCCAAAGCCTCTACCAGCTGAAAGTATGTGATACTGTAAAATAAATAAAGACCAGGGAGAGGCTGGTCTGATTTCTTACGGTCTAATTCTTTTTTGGTCTCAATGAATGTTTTGTTTACAACATCTTCAAATAACCGGCATCGCTCGATAGTGGATTTGTCGTAGAGATCGATATAATATTGTTCATTTCTCAAATTTATATAAGACATGAAATACCAGGTGTATTATTCCTCATATTTTTCTAAATTGAATTTCACACTATATTTCATTAAATCTACTTTGTGAGATACTTGTTGGATTGAGTATTCCAGGGATTTGTCCGTGTCACCAACAATTATTAGCCCCCTCACTTGGCCACATTGTGCCAGATTTTTCTCCACCCATGTCAAATAACGCATTATCTGTCCCGCCACAGCATCGCTTGATTTCCCTTTTTTGAGTTCGATTACCAAGAAGTCGTTCGATTCTCTGTGCTTGGCAAGGATATCGATTCTTCCAATCTCAGTTATAAATTGCTTCCCCACATAATCCCCGTCTACTTGATAAATCTCATAGTCAGACAGCTCTTTAAGTTTATTCCAATTTTCGACAATAAAATCTTCGAGATGAGATTCGAGCCCAAAATTTTCTAGATCTTCTTCGGTTCTGGGCATATCATTCATGATAATCTCATCTGTATTGGTGGTTCCTATCGGGGCGTTGCCTAAAAATATCCATCCTATTAACTCATCAAGCTGAAACAATGTAATGCCAAGCCTTGTTTTTAATTCCTGCAAAGCCTCGTTTATTGCAAGATACTTGTCGGAAAATGATTGATTAGATCTAAATTTTTTAATCATTCCCAGTTTAATCAAACCATCTTCACTCTTCTGATTCCAAACACCATATTTATCGGGGTAGACCATTAAAAGAATGGGTGTGACAATTGATTTACCCAAACCTTTAATCATCGATTGACCGGCCAAAGGAAATATTTTATTTAGCCTGACGCTAATATCTTGAGTTTCGTCTAGCAGTAATTTTAATACAGAAATTAGCCTCGGCATATCTTGAGTGATTAAATTATTTTGCCTATGAATGCCGTCCCAATGCCGATTGTTTTTCATTAACAAAAAACCCTTAAAATCCTCCACGGTCAGATTGTCCAAGTTGCTGGGATTGAAAAGTTGCCCGTATTTTTCAATCACCTCTCGTTCTTCTTCTAATCTTCTAGGATCGTTTAAGATTTTAAGTTTATCAGAATTTAGCTGATTAAATTGCTCATCTGTCATAGTATTTAGCCCTCTCAATATTCTTAAAATTATAAATGCTTCCTAATCTCTGGCAAGTCCCAAGCGGTGACAATTCCTATCGGCTCCTCATCCCTATCACCGGTTTCAGTTATGATAACACAGCCCAATCGTTTTCCAGAAAACATATGCTGGTCGAACATCTGCTGCACACTAAAAATGTCATAACCTTTTGCAACAAATTCGCATCTATTTTCATCGGTATGTAAAAAGCTTCGGTCAAAATGCTTCAGCTGTTTTTTTGAAAAATTTGCTTTTCCGTCTACTAGATTCGCGACTAACCAATTTAACACAGTGCTTTCGTTCAGAACCCCTACAAATTTATGCTCTGAATCGTAAACCGGCACATGCGTATATATATCTACTTTCATCGTTTTCAACACAGGATAAACATTGTCTTCTAAAGTTGCGGTAAACATTTCTTTTCTAAACACTTCACCGACGGTTGGAGGATTCTCAATATTTTTCAAAATTGTGTTTAGCTCCTCAAACGCCAAGGTGTTTACTTCTGCGATATACTTTTCGCGGTCTCCATGAGAAAAAACATTTCTAAGCCCATACATATCCCAGATTATATCCTCTTTGTACGAAACATACGGGTTATTTTTCTTAGCTTTATCAATTATATCTTTGAATTGCGTAGCATCAGATGCCACACGTGCAATCTCTTTTAGCCGTGTTTCTAATTTTTTGAATAATTCATTAAATTGTTTTCCAGTTTTACCTGCCACTGCATTTGATCCTGTCCCAGCCAATGAATCAATACCCTTACTGGATATTCGAAAATAATCACTACCGTTTTTCTTTTCCTTTTTGATTATCCTTTGGTCTACAAGATAATTGAAATTATATTGCACATCACCATCTTTGAAATCAGATATATGCAGAGCCCTCCAATTATGGACTCCCTTTCTTGGCGTAGATGCTAGTTCATTTAAAATTTTTAGTATTCTATTTTGGATCTTTTCATCCAGCATTAGCCTCCCTTCAATCATCATCCTAAATAATTCTCTAATTTCTCTTTGGTCTTTTCCCACTTGGGGAATTTCTGTTCTAGCAATTTATAAAATCTTTTATCGTGATCCTTGTATTTCATATGGCAAAGTTCATGAGTGATTACGTAATCTATACATTCTCGTGAAGCTTCGATCAGTTTTGGGTTGAGCAATATTTTATCATTGTTCAAATAACTGCCCCAACGTTTATTCATTTGTCTGATTCCAAGGCTTGGTTTTTGAGAATAGTCAAACCTATTGAGTACCTCCTCAAAGCGTTCGTTGAACACAAACTTTGTTTTATTGGAATACCATCTGCTAACCAGTAATTTGTTATATTTAGCGTCAGATGTATACATAGCTGTATGCAAGACCAGCTTTCCTTTCGACAACACCACCCTATTTTCACCATCCTCTTTAATCTGGAGCATGTATTGCTTACCAAGATAACGAAAACTCTCTCCTGAAATATATTCCCTATGATATTTTGTTCTTTTGAACTTCTTAAAATAATTAATCTGTTTTTGTAACCATAACCACTTCTTTTTAAGAAACTTCTCTATTCTTTCCTCGGTCGCTTGGTTTGGACATTTAACCAAAATAGATAGATCAGGATTTACAGTCAAACTCAATGTCTTTCGTTCCTCGCGACACAAAACATAATCATACGTATAAGAGCCGAATATAAACTTCCTTATCATTTTGCTAAGATTTCATAATTATTTTCAGCGAGCTTGATTGCAGATGAAATTATCTCGCTGGTTTGATTAGAAGATAATTCAATACCCAATTGTCCTTTCACGATATCATAGAGGTAGTCGTCAATTGCATTCATCATCCGTCTTTTAACATCAACATTTTTTTGCCAATCAATAATAGCTTCGTTTTTTATTACAGTAACCAAACCGGAAATAATATTGATGTAATTCTCATCCGAAATTGATATGAAGTTGTCTTTTAAGTTGCGATAGAAAATATCGGCGCCTTTATTTTCCTTTACCGCTTTCGGCAAGCTCTCATCTTTTTTCTGAATAACATCATCACGAATCAATTTCATTTGTTTGAGAGCCTCGATATCGGCCAATTTGCCCTCCCTCATCTTTTGTAAAACTTCGTTTATCTTCTTTGAAAAACGTTCATAAAATTCCGGGTCATTATCATATTTTTCTTCTACGGTTCTAGCCGTCTGTGCAGCTATAGCCTCTGCTTTAGATTCATCAGACCCTAACTTCTCGATAGCTTCGTCAAATTGTTCACGATCTGTAATATTAACCTGCTTGGTCAATAATTCCACCTCATGGGCATCAACGTATTGGTCCAGAATGTTTACCAAAGATTGCTTGTATTGCGACAAATCAACTCTTTCTTTATACATTAAACTCGCCGCTTTTCTGAGCTCCATGAATTTCTTTAACTCTCGCTTATAAACTTCGATATTCTTAAATTCATGAACAAAGTCTTGAAGCACAAAACATTCATTGATGTTTTTTATAAACCCATTCATAGATTCGTAAAACAATTTTCTTTTAGTCTCATCTTCTAGTAATCGAAGGTAAGCTTCATCATCCTTTGAGGTTGCAACCTCTTTGAAAACATCATGTAGCATTCCGTAGCTCTGTTCTAGCTCTTGGATTTTCTCCCCGACATCGATCAGGGTGCCTTTCACATCCCCCTCATCATAGTTTCCAAACAGTTTCATTGCTGTATCGATATTCTTTGCATTTTCGGAATAGTCGATTATATAGCCATATGTTTTTGGAATCTTTTTATTTTCGAAAAGTCGGTTAACCCGAGCAATAGCCTGCAGTAAACCATGGTCGTGAAGATCTTTAGTCAGGTACAATACTGTATTCCTCGGTGCATCAAACCCAGTTAAAAGCTTGTCTACAACTATAATAATCTCTATGCCATCCTCATTGTATTTAAAGCTTTCAATTACATCTCGTTCATATTTTTCAACGCTTATGTGTTTTTCTCGAATAGAATTTAAATATTTTATGACCTCATATTTGTGTGTGTCGTCATCGTTGCCTTCTTCATGCTCGTCAGATATCACAATTGCAGTTTTAATTTTTGCTCTCTCCTCAAACAGTTTTTGAAACAACACGGCAGAATATTTTGAAGGAGCTACAATCTGAGCCTTAAGTCCCGAGTTCTGAAAATTATCCTGGTAATGTTTTTCAATATCGTAGGATATTTCTAAGATTCTCTTAGGATTGTTCTTAATAACTTTTGTATCGATATATCGTTGCAATTCCTTTTTCTGTTTTTCGTTCAAATCGGCAGTAATTCTCTCTAATTGTCGGTCAATTTGAGCTTCGTCCTGATCCAGATCGACATACCTACCTTCATAAATCAGCGGCAATATAATCTTATCTTCTAATGCATCATCAATAGTATATTTATCAATGTAGCCACCGAACTTTCGCCAACTCTCACCCTCCGATTTCATAAGGGGAGTCCCAGTAAAACCGATATAGCAGGCGTTTGGGATAATCAAATTCATTTCAAAATTTGCGATTCCACTCTGGGTTCTGTGGGCTTCATCGATTAAAACAAAGATGTTTTGATCTCGGTCGACAAAACCCGGGTTCCGTTTCCTAGCTTTTTCAAATTTATGAACAAGGGTGGTAATCACTCCAAGATTTTTTTCTTTGATCAAATCTATAAGGTGTTGACCGCTCGTGGCTTGAATTACTTTTTTCTTAAGATTGCAGTTAATAAATGTATCTTTTATTTGTTTGTCGAGGTCTTTTCTGTCTGTAACAATTATGATCCGGGGATTAGAAATGCGAGGGTCCTCTATCAATGCTTTAACAAACATAACCATCGTTAAAGATTTCCCGGACCCTTGAGTATGCCAAACCAAGCCGCCGCGTCGTCGAGTAATCCCTGCATTGGTTGTCTCAACCTCGTCAATTCTTTTTAGCATTTTGTTGATGGCAAAATACTGCTGATAGCGAGAAAGCTTCTTAACTCCAGCATCAAATAGTGTGTAGTTTTTTGTTAAATCCAATAGCCTATGTGGCTCGAACAAATTTACTACACCTCGGTCCTGCTCGGTAGGCAACCTGTCAGTTCTTTGTTTGTTCCCAGCAGTCGCCCCGTTCAAATCAGTTAGTATCTGGTTATATGTCTCTTCGCTAATTGGTTTTGCAATTTCTGCTTTAACTTTCGAGTCGATCTCTTCCTTGCTCACTCCTTTTTCTTTCCATGCAGCAAAGAATTTTGGCAAGGTCCCAGTCGTGCCGTATTGTAATTCTTTTCCGTTAGTGGCAACGAGTAGCTGAGAATATGAATACAGTTTGGGACAATACTCTGGTCCCTGATTACGATTCATCTGGTTAATCGCCTCACTCACTGATACACTCGACTTCTTATTTTCAATAATTGCGAAAGGGATTCCATTCACAAAGCAGACAATATCTGGCCTTATTCTACTTTTCCCTTCTGCAACATACTCTGCGGTAACATGAAAATCGTTATTTTCTGGGTGTTCAAAATCAATGAAACGGAAATTCTTCGACATCGGCTTGCCGCCATGATTGATTTTGATAGTTTTGCCACCGCTAGTCGGCATTATGATGTTAAAAATATTCTGTGCTGTATCAATCAACCCCTCATATTGGATTCTCTCTAGTTCCTCTATTGAATCGCGTACATCTTTCTCGCTGAACTTGTATTTAACTCCGTCAATTTCGTAGCCATTAATTTCCATAAGTTTTTTAGCGGCAATTTCTGTCAGCAAAAACTTTGTTGCGTCATCTTTTCGTTGACGCATTACTTCATCTGCTGGAATATATTTGTAGCCCAAATTAATCAGTAACTCGATAAAAGGGAGTTGTGATTGTTTGGCTTCGTCAAAGTTTACATCTGAAAACATATTTTCCTTAATCCCTCTCCGGCTTATCAATCTTCAAATTTTCCGGCGTTCGAATGTTGCCGGTAATTAAATTGTTCAATAAATATTTTTTTTGTTCTATAAATTTCTCTAATTTCTTGGATAATAATAGAATTTCCCGATCAATTGTGTTGAATATATTGGCGATTGCTTCTTGTTCATTTTTCGACTGAGGTACTAAAAACTTCATCTTCCTCACATTACCCAGACTTAAAGCAGGCTGTGCATTGCCGCTAGCTAATTCTTTCAATTTTCGTTTACCGTTTCTGCTTGTTAGCAAATAATAAATAAGTCTTGGGTCAGTATTAGTATTTCTGCATCTTATTCTTATTAAGTTCGCAGGGATGATCGCATACTCGTTTCCTGCCAAACCATCAATTATAGCGCTAAACCCGACGCTTCCAATTTTAACTGTTAATATATCGTCGACAATGGCATTGCTCCTATAAACCTCACGAGCTTTTTGAGCTGTAACATAACGAAAACCAGATGTATTGAATTTATCGCCAGTAATATTTTGTCCCTGTAAAACCGGGATTCCGCTTTCAACGTAATCAGAGTTTTTCAAGTTGCTGCCAAAGGGCCCATCAACAATATTATTTCCTGACCCCGCTAAACCTTCTAGAGTTGTTTGAATCCAGTCATCTTTATATCCTGGCAATCTCAATTTCCTACTCAACAATTTACATGAAAACCATCGTTTTTGATTTTTTATTATAGAAATCTTTTTCTCTAACAGTTGAATCGCATTATCCCAAGTTTCCAAAACCGCGACGATACGGTTTTGCTCTGCTGGTAATGGAATATTCACTTTTATAGATGAAATAGTGGCAGCGGAAAGACTTGGCAAACCAGACTGTTCGCTATATTTTTTCCAATTTATTGTTAAAAATAAATAATACAAATACTTTGCGGAATAGCCGTCTTTTACTTGACTATAAAATAATGTGTCAACAGTCCAAAACGGAGAGTCCATAAACTGGGGCCTATCAATCGTTCCTTTCCGACCAATCAATACTGACGGTTTCGAATATAGTGGGGTGTTTGTGCGGCCGATGACACCACCGGAAGCAAGTATGGGGTATTCACCCTCGGGAACTTCGATTTCATGTTGAGATTTCCCATGCTTAATCGTAAGACATTTGTCTAATCTCACTTCTTGCCATCCATCCGGAATATTTTGTTGTGATTTATTATTTTCCATATTCTAATTCGGGATTTAATTCCATGAATTTTTTACGTATGTCTTTCAATAAATGATTATTTTTGGCGAAATATTTGAGTATGAATTTCTCGTCCATTTCTAGAGGAATTGCGGTTTTGTTCTCTAACAATCTTAATGGATCTAACTGAAACTTTGCATTTAAATACCTTTGTGAGGATTTAACATGAAAATGAATTGGCATATGGTCTCCCGTGTGGACATAAACTCTGATACCACGATTCATCCCTGTGGGGAAAATACCTTTCTGGATTATTTGGCCACACTTTTTGTTTATCTGAAAGTCCAGATCAGTGCTAATAGAATCAAAATCAATTTCACTATAAGTCTGTTGGGATTCATTACTCATATTAATTCTCAATTTTAATTACTTTTGAGGAAGTTTGTTCTTCGCCCTCTTTTTTACCACCTAAAATAACTTGCCGATAATGTTTGCATGAAAATTTCAGAAATTCGTCAATTTCATCAAGATCTATTTGACCCTTTTTCAAATCATCAGGATAAATACTGATAATCAATTTTTCGCAGATATTAAGAGATTTGGATGCGTCAATATAACTCGCAATTATTTCCTTAATGGTGCCTTTGCGAGTTAAATATGAGTCCCGACCATGCTGGGTATTAATTAAAGGAATCGTGACTGCACTATCTCTCCCAGACTCTAGCGCTATATACTGCCACAATCCATTCAGAGCAGAAATAAAATCATCAATTTCAGATTTGACCCTGTTATTTTCATTCTTTGTGGAATTGACAACAAAATAAAACTTTTTTCCGTTCTGCTCGACTTCAACTGTTTTCCCGATATCATACGAATTACCAATGTTTATCTTGGAGGAAAGATCTGTCAAAATGTGCTCCGCTTTCCCTGAATAAAAACGTCTTATTAGCTGGTTTTGTATGCTATTTGCTTTCACTACATTGCCGCCAAGAGTCATGTCAAATTGGTTATTCACTGGGACAACCAGAGCCCCAATGTTATCAAAAGCATCACCGACTTTTACCTCAACATAGCTATCCTTACCACGAAGATGATAACCGAAGCAGGTTTTAGGCTTATTTTTCCATAACGAAAAAAGTATTACTAGCAAAGCAGCAAGTACGAATACTGTCACGCTCTTAAAATACTTATCTGCCGCCCCGTCCGTGCTATAACTAAAAATTTCAATTACCAACCAGAAAAGACCTATTCCTGAAAAGAAATCAATGAAAATACTTTTTGAGTTATTAACCCATCTTTTCCAATTCATAATCCCAAGCTTTTATAAAAATTATCATCATAATAATAATCGCTGATTTTGCCTTCATTACGATACCTTAGGTCTAGTGCTGGCCAGTTGTTTAAGGCATACTCAATAATCTTTTGGTTAAAACCGACATGTACGGCTAGAACGTCATCCAATATAGGAGGACAATGCTCCAGATCCTTTCTGCGTCTGCCATTTAAATTTACAACAATTATCGGCATCTCCCTTTTAATCGCCTGCTCAATTTCCCAACGGACGAATTTGTAGAGATATTTTGTATTTGTTCCAACCAGCAATACAAAAGTTTTTGTATTTCTTAGTCTCTCCTGTAATTTCTCCTTAATCGTCTGTTCAGTTGACCATGGCATTAGATTGTTTAAATCGTGAGCATCATAAAAATTGAAAGTTGTTCCATCATTCTTTTTCCATGCTTGCATCAAGCGATAATAATGTATGTCATTGTCTGCATCAAACGCTACGTATGTTTTATTCGTATAAGACATTATTGTACCCCCAACTGTCTAAGATACTCCGCCATTTGCTTTTCAAGTTTTTGAAGCTCCGGCTCAAGTTCAGCCAATTCTTTTAGATTGGCTTGGATATCAATCGGTTCCTCTTCGACGAAGGTGTCTACGTAACGGGTAATGTTTAGATTGAAATCATTTTCCTCGATGTCTTTAAAGCCAACTTTCCTGGAAAACTTTTCAATTTCTCTGCGCTCCGCATAAGTGTTGTAAATTTTATCAATATTCTCTTCGGTCAGAGTATTTTGAGCTTTCCCCGGCTTGTATTCTTTTGACGCTTCTATGAATAAGATGTCTTTTTTGTTCTCGTTAGCTCCGCCAAGTTCGCGCGAGCGGTCGATTATTAAGATAGCCACAGGGATGCCAGTTGTTTGAAAAAGCCCGGCAGGTAAACCAATCACGGCATCGATGATATTTTCTTTGATTAATTGCTCTCGAATTTTGCCCTCGGCACCACCTCGGAAAAGCACACCGTGGGGAACAATAACCGCGATTCGACCAGTCTTTGGTTTGGCGGTTTCAATCATGTGAGTGATAAAGGCGTAATCTCCTTTGTCTTTAGGTGGGACTCCTCGCCAAAACCTTTTGTATTTATCCGAATCAGCATTTTCTGCACCCCATTTTTTAAGAGAAAAAGGCGGATTGCAAACTTGGGTATCAAACTTCATTAGCTGATCATCTTCAACCAGCATTGGGTTGTTTAATGTGTCACCCCATTCTAGACGAGCTGAGTCTTTGCCGTGAAGGAACATATTCATTC
This sequence comes from bacterium ADurb.Bin212, assembly GCA_002070055.1. Classification (GTDB taxonomy): domain Bacteria; phylum Patescibacteriota; class UBA1384; order XYA2-FULL-43-10; family XYA2-FULL-43-10; genus MWCM01. The sequence continues at coordinate 30,597 of MWCM01000011.1, forward strand.
GAGCAAGCTGGTAAGTTGAACCAGTTGATTCCTGACCATATAAAGCATAGTTTTTTGATCCTTTTTTCTCAACTTCTTCACCTGCTAGTAGCAGCAGACCGCCAGATCCAACAGCACAGTCTGCAATACGATCGCCGTCTTTTGGCTGAGCAAGTTTGGCGAGAAGCGACGCAACTGACCGCTTGGTAAAAAATTCCCCTGCTTTTTTGCCTGCATCGGCGCCAAATCGCTCGATCATATACATATACGAGTTGCCGATTACATCCTCGCCAGCTTCAGTCAAATCTATTTGATGAAAATCGTGGATGAGGTGGCGAATCATTTTGTTTCGTTGATCTAGCTTACCGAGAATTGACTCGGAGTTAAAATCGACACTGAAAACACCGTCTAGTTTGTCTTTATTGGCATCTTCAATTTTGTGCAGCACCTTATTGAGTTCTTCGCCGATGTTGTCCTGTTCGATGATGGAATAGATGTAATCGAAAGAACAGTTTGGCGGAAGATAGAAGCGGTCAAGCTTCATTTTTTCAGCGATCCGTTGCTCGTCATTACCAAAACGAGCCTTGTAGGTTTCGTGCTGCTTTTTTGAGAGATCGCTAAGATATTTGAAAAATAACATGGCGAGGGCGTAGTCTTTATAAATTCCACCATCGACGCTTGTTCGGGAAGAATCGGCTGCCGCCCAGAGAATTTTGTTTAATTCATCTTGCGAGTACTTTTTGGGTGTCATATTTACCTCGTTATTTTTTTAAGAATATCATTAATAATTTTTTGATTGATCTGGCTTTTTCTAATTAGCAGCTTATCTTGACTAGCAAAGTTTTCCGAAAGAGAAACAAGATGTTGCTGCTCTTCTCTTGGGGGAATTGGTATTTCCATATTCTCAAGATTAGATCGAGTAATATTCTGTATATAAGCTCCTGATGTTATTTGTGATAATTGGTTCTGGCCCTCGGAGGAATTAAGATAAAGCGCAAGATATTGAGGGACGATATTAGGGTTTTTTACTCTAATAATATATAAGCTTGAAGAGGCGATAATATTGTCTTTGTTCAAGTCGACATAAATTGCTTTGTGTGATCCAGCTCCTCTGGAAGAGAGTAGTACATCGCCCTGCTTTATAAAAAATGAGTTCTTGGTTACCTCGACATTTACGCTGGTAAGTCCACTAGCAGAGGTTAAATATTCGCGAGGGTTCATGTCCTTGGTCTGGATAACACGAATTAAGCCGGTAGATGATGGCAGAATAGCGCCCCTGAATGCATAACCAGAATTTATGTTAACGATGTCTTTTAATGGTTTTTTATTCTTCATATGTTCAATTTATCAGGGTAGTTAAGAGTTGTCAATACTTTTTATTGTACACAAAGCGTTACTACGTATATTTATCCCCAGACCCCTTGACAAATAATATCGGCAGTGCAAAAATGGTATTAACAATTTGGATGGCCGTTCATGGCCGATATGTACATTATTGTACGCACAGAATAGGTTTATGGATCATATATCCGAATGCCTATCGTGGGTACTTTTTTTGTGTTTATTTGTTAATTGTTTAGCCCTAAGGAGGCAAAATGGACATGAATTACAAAATCGCGTACGTCGACATCAAGGATTTGGTCCCGGCAGACTACAATCCTCGAAAATGGAGTGATCAGCAACTCGCAGACTTAAAGGAAAGCCTAAAGCACTTCGGGTTCGTAGATCCTGCCATAGTGAACTCGAATGAGAGTCGTAAGAACATTATCATCGGTGCACACATGCGGGTAGTGGCTGCAAAGGAGCTAGGCATCGAGAAAGTGCCTGTGGTATATGTCGATATCGCGGATATCAATAAGGAGAAAGAGCTAAATTTAAGGCTCAATAAGAATACCGGAGAATTTGACTTTAAGCTATTAGCAGAATTTGATGAAAAGTTTTTGGCTGAAGTCGGTTTTAATTCCGAAGAACTAGATGATGTTTTTAATATCGAAACCAAACCGGAGCAATTCGATATAGAGAAGGAGCTAAAAAAGCTTGAAATCAGGGAGATCAAAATTAATGAAGGCGATGTGCTGGATCTTGATGGCTCAAGGCTTATGTGCGGCAATAGCACCGTCGGGGCAGATGTTACAAAGCTGATGAATGGGGAAAAAGCTGATCTTTGTCTCACCGATCCCCCGTATATACTTGATTATCTAAACGCCAAACGTCATGGCAAACCCACCGAGGGATTTGGTGCGAAGAAGAATCGCAAATATATCGGCACCGATGAATTGCCGGATAACTTTACCGAGCTTTGGATGGCGAATATCGCCGCCATTCAAAAAGATGATTTTAGCATTATCGTCTACGAAGCTTGGAAAAATATCCGGACTATTTGGAATGAGATGGAGAAGTATTGGAAGGTGAAGAATATGATTGTTTGGCATCTCCCCAACCGCAATCAGGGCTATGCGGCTACTCATAAATTCTTCTCTAAATACGACATTGCTATGGTGGGCGCTTCACCTAATTCAGATATTGAATATAACATGGAAGCTGAAGAAGATGGTTTGCAGAACGAATACGAGACTGCGCTTTATGCTATCTCCGGCAAGCCTCAATGGGAAGGATACGCCAAAGGTAAAAAAGTTCAGCCGACTGATTTTATCGAATTCAACGCCGCTGACGAAAAATCATCCGGCCAAGGTATTATCTTTGGCACTAAACCGCTGGAAATATTGATCCCGTATATTAAAGTGCTTACCAAACGAGGCGATCTGATCGTCGAGCCATTTGGTGGTAGCGGAAGCACCCTTATCGCAGCCACTAAGATGAAACGTCGTTGTTACATCATGGAAAAGTGCCCTATTTATGCTGAAGTGATCCGCAACAGATGGGAAAAATCAACCGGCAAAAAAGCCCGATTAATTGAGGAGGCAAAATGAGCCACAACCTCACTCTGGTAAAAAAGAAAGCCAATCAAACTAAGCTGCTCGAACAGCTAAAGACGGTACCAATTATCGAGGTGGCTTGCCAAAAAATCGGGATTGGCAGGAATAGCTATTACCGTTGGCGCAGGGAAAGCAAAAAGTTTTCCCAAGCTGCCGATAAAGCACTGGAGGAGGGGTGTCAATTTATAAATGATTTAGCGGAGAGCCAGCTGATAAGCGCCATGAAGGATAATAATCTGACGGCGGTGATGTACTGGCTCAATCACCGCCACAATACTTACAGAAACAAGCTGGAAGTAAATGGCAGCCTGGAAATAGCTAAACAAGAATTATCTAAAGAGCAGGAACAGAGCATTAAAAAAGCTCTAAAGCTTGCAGACTTATTAATTAATGAGGAAGGGAACAAAGATGAAACTGATAGACAAGAAGATCATTGAAAAAGCTATTAAAGATCCGTCAATTAGAACTGAGCTGGCTAAAAAATCACATTACTTTTTCTTTCACATCTATTTCCACGACTACGTTACCTACAAAGTTGCTAACTTTCAGAAAGAGATGTTTAAAATTTCTGAAGACGATAATATCAGGCTTGCAGTAATCTGCGGTTTCAGGAATTCGGGGAAAAGCTCTATTATGACTGCGAGCTACCCTATTTGGTCAATTCTGGGCAAGATGGAGCGAAAATTCGTTGTCATATTATCGCAAACAGCCGAGCTGGCTAAGCAGCATTTTAGCAACTTAAAGAGAGAGCTGGAAAATAATGATTTGCTTAAACAGGATCTCGGCCCTTTTCAGCAACAAGACGAGTGGAATTCATGCAGCTTGATTATCCCTAAATACAATGCAAAGATCATTGCTGTTTCGAAGGAACAATCATTTCGTGGTATTAGGCACGGCAAATACAGGCCTGATCTAATTATCGGGGATGATATCGAGAATCTGGCATCGGTTAAGTCGGAGGAATCACGCAAACAAACCTATGATTGGTTTAACGGTGAGGTAATGCCGCTGCGCGCCGATAATGCTAAGGTAGTAATTCTTGGCAACTTATTACATGAAGATTCTCTAATTTCCCGATTGGGCAGGGAGATTAGAGATGAAATCAGAGATGGCGTTTATCGTGAATATCCCCTTATCAATGATAAAGGCAAGATTGCTTGGCCCGGTAAATACAAAGATATGGACGAGGTTAAGAAAGAGGAAAAGATCGTTGGAGATAAATTTGCTTGGGCCAGAGAATATCTGCTTATTGTGACCGATGACCAGGAGCCGGTGATTAGCAAGGAGTGGATAAAGTATTATCAAAAGCTGCCGCAAAAGCAGCCGGTAGTAGGAAATATTAACATTGTAGCCTACGCCTCAGGAGTAGATATAGCGGTATCTGAAAAAGACAAAGCGGATTATACGGCAATTGTGAGTTGCAAGATATTTGGTGAAGGCAAGAACAAAAAGATTTATATCTTGCCCAATCCGATAAACGCTAAAAACACTTTACCTACTACGATCGATAATATCGTAAAAATTTCAAATTATTTTAAGCAACGGCATTCATATAAGATATATATTGAAGAAGTCGGAACCCAAAAGGGCTTGACCCAGATATTAAAGGAAAAAGGGATAAAAACTGAGGGAATCAATATTAGAGGCAACGACAAAAGAACCAGATTGTGCATGGTTTCCAAATATATTGAAGAGGGCAGGATTTTATTCCCAGCTATAGGTGCGGAGGAATTACTCAAGCAGATGTTGAGTTTTGGCTTACAAAAACACGATGATTTGGTTGACGCCTTTACCACTCTTATTCAAGGAATCGAGGAGAAGCCACCAAGCATGTGGTGTGGTTTTGCGATTCTCAATTCTACAGGATTTACTAATTATAACCCGGCAAGATGGTAAAAACTCATTTTAATAAATCGTTGGAAGCAGTCCAAAGATTCGGTAAGGTTTGCCAGAACAATTGATTCTCATCCTGTCCCCAGTTCACTTTGTCTGCCGTCTCTTTATCAAAGGTGCATTTGTATACGACTTCATCTGAATTATTGCCATATTTATCAGTCATCGGATAGTAGGCAAAAATTGCTGCTTGTTTAATCTCCTTGCCGGTTTCTTTGTAAATTGTTTTAAGCATTTGTGAGCTAGTATATATAATGTCCTTCCTTGTAGAGCTCTGGCTTAATAGCTCATCAGCATTGAATTCGACTATTACGCCATACCCACCATCGACTTGAGAAGTTACTCTAATTGATCGAATTTTATCCTGGTCGCGATTATTCTTCCCTGAATATTTTGCCGTGATAGTATCTTTAATGATATCCTCATCGCTTTTATTGATGTTTGATGCATTGCTATCGTTTGTTTTAGTTTTATTGCTTTCGATTGGTTTAATATTGGAATTATCAGCTATCAAAACTATTACCAGAACTATTACCATTATCAGTATCAGCAAAACAAATGGGCCCAAACAATATTTCACGACCCCTTGATTCATTTTTTGCTTTTTATTTATGTTTGAATCGTTTTGTTGTGGGCTCATCTTCCTCCTTTATTAATATGGATTGGCATGATAAATGCCATTTGTGTTGTTTTAGCTTGAATCTGTGAATTAGTAAAGTAATTTTAGTTCTATATAGTGCAATCCTGTGAATACAAAAAAGGACAACCACTCTAGGTTGTCTGGACCAACAACAGGATTGCGCCCATTGTGTTCGAGTGATTGCCCTTTGTTTAGGCGCAATCACTCTGCTTTGGACAGAATGCACAATCTTATTCTATTGTTGATCCAGACATTACCAATATAGCACAAGCTATACTCTAAATAAACATTAATTACGTTCACTAGACTTTCCTTGCCAACGCGGTATCCTTTCCTTACCTTAAATAAAAAGGAAGGGAGATGAGCACAATTAATTACACTAATACAGCTCCGCTGCAGCTACCAAAATTCGCAAACGGCAAGCCGATAAGCAAAGAAGTTGTTAAAGAAGAACCAATCCGCTACTGCCTCTATGCCAGGAAATCGAGCGAGGACGACGAGAGGCAGGCACTTTCTGTTGATTCTCAGATCAAAGAGATGCTGGAGCAAGCGCAAAGGGAGGATCTATTAGTGGTTGATATTAGGAAAGAAAGTCACTCTGCTAAACAATCAAACCAACGACCCGTCTTCAACCAACTTCTACTGGATATCGCCCAAAGAAAATTTAATGGAATTTTATCATGGGCACCCGATCGGCTAAGCAGAAATGCCGGTGACTTGGGCTCGGTGGTTGATCTTATGGATCAGGAGCTTTTGAAAGATATTCGAACCCACGGACAGAGATTCTCAAATTCACCCAACGAAAAATTTCTCTTAATGATCTTATGCTCGCAAGCCAAGCTGGAAAACGATCATCGCGGCGAGAATGTAAAAAGAGGCATGAAGGCTAAATGTGAGATGGGCTACAGACCTTCCAAATCTCCTCTAGGCTATTTACCGGATTTAACTTCACCTCGAGGCATGAGATCAATCATTCTGGATCCAGAGAGGGCTCCAATCATTAAACAGATGTTTGAGAAAGTATACTTCAATGGCTGGAGCGGTAGAGAGATATTTCAATGGTTAAACGAGATAGGATTTAGCACCAGATCAGGGAAAAAGATAACCCTAAGCTCTGTCTACCGGACATTGAATAACCCTTACTACTGCGGGGTCTACGAATATCCAAAAGGCAGCGGAACTTGGTACACCGCCAATCACCCGGCAATCATCTCAAAGCAACTATTTGAAGACGTCCAAGAGAGACTTGCGGTTGTCCCTAAATCTTCCCCTGGAACAATCGAGTATAATTTCACCAAGCTTCTAAAATGCGGTTATTGCGGATCGGGAGTAACCGCAGAGCGCAAAATCAAGAAGTTCAAGAATGGCACATCCCGTGTCTACATTTACTATCATTGCACTCAAGCCAGAAATATTATCTGTAAGAATCCTTACATCAAAGAGGAAGAATTGCTTAATCAGCTGCTTAATATTATTGATACTATCCCGATAGAGAAAATTGAAGCCCAACAAAGAATTCAGCATGAGCTGTTTAGATATCATAATTTTACCCAAGGAGTACTGAATTCCACGGTTAGCAAAGAGATGGTACTGCCCCAAATTGATGCACGAGAGTTTGCTAGATATATCCTTAAGAATGGCACCAAAGAAGAGAAAAGAGAATTACTAAGCTGTGTGAATGCAAAATTAATTCTAAACGATCGGAAGATACACCTGGAATAATATGAATTTATAGAAGAGAATGAACCGTTTAGGTCTTTTTGACGTTAGTTATTGAGGGGAGTGAGTCCGATAATTTATTTTGGGTGAAGCACATTTTGGATAAAAAAACTGGCCTAAATTCCAATCGTTGTTTTGGAGCTTAAGCCAGTTTTTATACTTCTATACTGCATTTATGCCATGACCCTAACGGGTCGTATGGCAACTATTTTTCTTTGGAGCGGGTAACGGGAATCGAACCCGTATCTCATCCATGGCAAGGACGTATAATAGCCATTATACTATACCCGCAGAAATAATTTTCAATTTTCAATTTAGAATTTAAAAATGAATCGCAATGACAAATTATTAAAATCAATTCATGAATTATCAGAGTTTATTTTAGCAATTAAATCGGGAATAGTAAAGATACCAGCTATTAATATCAACTGTATGATGCAAATTTATTGCAAAAAGTATAATTATATATCCGATAAGTGTCTGTGAATGTAAAAATTGCACAGCCATCTGTATTGTCGAAATTAGTTAGTAAAGTTAAAATATTATTAACAAAGCATTAAAAAAACGGGGAACAATGCGCAATAAACTCTTATTATTAGCTGTATTTATACCAGTAATTTTAGTTGTAATTATTTTCTCCAATAATTCTTTGGCCTCCGATTGGCCAAGTAAAAACTTCGACCAGACTCTAAATCGCCACATTGTTGATTCTAGTGTTATAGGTAGCACTCGTACTTCTTTTGAAATAGATGTCGCTTATAATACACAGGATATGGTAGTTGGAAACGGCTATTTTTACTATTCTGATGGTGCGACTCAGTCAACAATTTATGCTGTAAATATATCTACAAAGGCCGTTGAATGGAGCAATAAATATCTATCCCAGATTACAAAAATTATCTATTTGGACAACAAAGCCTGTTTCGGAGCGGACAAATTCTACTGTTTGAACTATAAAACAGGAGAAGAGGTTTGGTCTAACAGCCCTGGTAAATTTGGCAACGCAACGCTTAAGGCAAAAGTATATCAATTTGATGGTGTAAATTTATACGGGGTTGGTTATTACAGTAATATTCAGAAAATATTTATTATTGATTCAAGTACAGGGGTTGCAAGAGATATACCGGAAATGATAATTACCGATACAATTATCGATATTGGAATAGCACAAAATAATGCATATTTATCTTTGGCGCATGGTGGGGTGTCACCAAGCTCCAGTATTAAAAAAATTGATTTAAGTAGCTTTAGTTCATTCGAGACTTCTCAATCTTGCCGCTCAACAGATGTTAGAATGTTGCTCGATATCGAGAATAATCAGGTAGTGCTTACTGCACCAAATGCCGCCATATGTAGTTACAAAATGGACGATTTAAGCGCGATCGCTGTGAATAGGATGGAGAATTTACAGAGATTTGTTAAATACAACGACAAGTATTACTCGGTTTGGGGCAAATATTCAAAATCAATGCCAGCCGATAATACTTTGGCAAACGTGAGTAAATCAGAAGTGCTTGATGAGGATAATTTTCAAACTGATCCGATTGTTGTAAACGAAGTTATGTATGCTGCAACAAGTGGAGGGGCGATATGGAGTAAAAATTTAGAAACTTTAGATAGCAAATATTCGACAATTCGCGACGCTGGAATTGCAAGAAATATTATTTATTCAGACGGATATTTAATAACTCTCTTTGGTTGTAATGAAGATGGCGCATGGAAGGCAAAAGTTGTATTTAGTGATATCAATAACATCTCGGCCACTCCAGCTCGTAATTTTACTATTACTTCTCCTTACAATACAGAAGGAATGAATCAATATTTGGGGCAGCTACATTGCCATTATATTCCAGATATCCCATCTTGGAATAAAGTCTTTAATGGGGAACCAAACCCAGCCTTTACTGTAGAAAAGTATAACCAAGCTGGTTATGACTTTGTGGCGTTAACAGAGCACAATACGGTCGTACCGATGCCGGTTATTGAAGAATCTCATATCTTGCAGATACGGGATGCGGAGGAGGTTACTGTTGGCGCAGGAGGAAGCCATGTATTAGCAATTGGGGTAGATACACACACCGATCAAAATTTGCCCTTACAAAGCCGTATAGATGAGATTGTTAATCAGGGAGGTTTAGCAATTTTGGCCCATCCGAATTCGAAGGAGTACCCAGTGAGTCTAAATGAACTAATCTCGCTGAGAAACCATTCAGGGATCGAAGCAATTAACGGAACCTTTTTAAGGTATAAATATTTAAAAAAACGTTTAGGAGAATACTCGGCGTTTGACAAAATTGACCAAATATTAGCGCTGAAGAAGAAAACTTTTGTCTATGCAAATGATGATTATACTCCTGGAGATGGTGGCTTTAATGAGGCGGCTGTTATTGCATTTGCGCCCAATAATACTCAGCAAGAAATAATGGGAGCGCTTAAAAGTGGAAATTTTTACGCCCTCCAGGGTTCCAGTGCTCCAAAAATTACCATTGATATAACCGGCTCTTCATTAGTTGTTAATTCAGATCGTCAATCTATTATTAGGTTTATTGGAGACGGAGGAAAGATTTTAAAAGCAGAAAAAGATGTTTATGCCTCCGGTTATGCTTTTGTGGGGAATGAAAAATATGTTAGAGCAGAGGTGGAGTCTGTGGAGACGGGGAAAAAATCATGGACACAACCTGTTTTTGTAAACCAAACCATAAATTACTTAAACTTAAGTGCTGGGGAACATACTATTACAGCAAAAGATGCCTTCTTTAAAATTGATACGAGCGGAGAATTTTCTTTAAATAATGTGGAAATATCTAATTTACCAGAAGCATATCCACCGGCTGGTCATCTTTCCGGTGTTTACTCACTTAATACAACCGGCGAGGTTAATAGCGGAAATTCTATTACCTACTCATACAAAAATATTAATTTGCCTGTAAGTGAGGAACAGCTAAGAATTTACACATATAAAGATGAACAGGGGATTTGGGAGCCAGTAGAAGCAAATATCGATTACAGTTCAAAAACTATAACCGCATCTCTGCCTCATTACTCTTTGTATTCACTAAGCGCAGAAATTCCGGATGACAATCAATCTCCTTCCATTGTTCTTACTTCCCCTACTAATTTTGAAAATATCTCCGGGGAGGTAATGCTTGAGGCTAATGCAAGTGATAATCATTTGGTTACGGCGGTAAGATTTGTTTTAGACAATAATGATATTGGTTCCGATATAGTTCCCGAAGACGGCTGGAGCATGCCTTTCGATTTTTCAAGAGTAACAACAGGGCAACATGAACTAATGGTTGAAGCAGAGGATTTTGTTGGCAATGTGGGAAGTGCAAGTTATATATTAAATATAAATAGCGAGTTTTCTGCTCCTTCAATAACGGTTACCGTGCCTCTTGAAGGCGAAATTTTAAAAGATATTTCTGTAATTTCCGGAAGCTATATTAGTGATTCAGAGGCCGTCGAAATTAATATCTATTTGGATGATGTATATATTGAAAAGGCTGAGTTTGCAGACAATGTATTTTCAAAGAATATCGATTGGAATCAGTTTATGGAGGGGGAGCACATTCTAAAAGTTGAACTTGTTGATAAAGCAGGGAACATCGCGATCACAGAAGTGGAAATTAATATCGGTGAAATAATTACTGCAACAATAATTTCACCCGAAAACAGAGATTATTTTAGGGGAGAACAAATTCCGATAAATGTTGCTGTTGTGCCGCAGAGCAATATAGAGATATATATTGATGGCAATTTGGTTAACAATAATTCAACAATTGATTTATTAGATTACTCTTTGGGAGAACATAAGCTTGATGTTTATTTTAAGGGAAAGATTATTTCTAGTGTCACTTTTTCCGTCATTACTAACTATCAAGACACAATTGCTGTTATAAAAAGGCTAGAAAAAGATGGAGCCTTTAAAAATCACGGGATTCCCACAGCAATAATTGCTCAACTGAGAGTCGCAGAATTGGCACGTATGTTCAGCGCATACAAAGCTGAGAATATAATAATAAGGAATCTTCAACAATATATTAAACAGCAATCAGGAGGGAGCAAACCGAAGATCAACGTAAAGGCTAAAAACTTACTTGCTGAGCATATCGATTATCTTAGTCGATAATGAATTTTGAAATAAGGTATCCGATAACATTATATAATATGCCCAATATTCCTATGACAATAAATATAGATTTTACAGATAGAGATCTAATTTTTAAAGCAGTGATAATAATGGCGACAGAAAATAAAGATGAGAGTATGGTAATACTTAATAATGATAATCGATCACCAACAACTGTAAGTTCGAACAAGAGCAATATTACAACAAACGCTAATGAAACATAAGGATATAAGTTTTTCTTCATCTCCCCTCCTATTTACATATTTTCTATATTATATCTCAAATTTATAGTTCTTTGTTAGGGGGGGTATTATAACACAATATTTGCTGCTTATATGCTGCAAGTTAAGGTAATAACTATTAGCTATTGCTACACTCGGGATATGCTCGGTATAATAAATAGGTCATTTTTAATAAAGGAGGCAAAAGTGTCTATTGTTGAGGAGTCGGAGTTTAAGGGGAATAAAATGATCGTTATCAAAATGAACGAGGAGGATAAATATCCCTTTCAGTTTGGTGTTAAAAAAGCCAAAATGGTTTTGGAGAATATCGACGAGATAAAAAAGTTTGTAGAAAAATACGATAAAGCAAGTAGCAAGTAGCAAGTAGGTTCAGCTTCTGAGACTACAATTTAAAATTAATATTTAATTTCCTAATTCTTAAATGCTTAGTAGCTAGTCTGCTGAATTCTTAATTCTTAATTCTGTATTGCCTGCCCCGTCAAAAGCATATTATGACTCAAGATCAAGCTCTAAAAATATTAAAATCCGGAGCCAATGTTTTTTTGACCGGTGAGCCGGGTAGTGGGAAAACCTACACAATCAACCGATATGTAGAGTATTTGCGATCCCACGCTATTGAGCCGGCAATTACCGCATCTACCGGCATAGCTGCAACCCATATCGGGGGGATGACTATCCACTCATGGAGCGGTATCGGCATTAGAGATAGGCTGAGTCGCGGTGATATACGCAGCATTTTAGACAAAAAAAATGTATTAAAAAGAATTCAAAAAGCCAAAGTGCTAATAATTGACGAAATCTCTATGTTGGACGCCAACACTTTGGATAATATCAATGCAATTTGTTGTCATGCTAAAGCTAATAATAATGCTTTTGGTGGTTTGCAGGTTGTTTTGGTGGGTGATTTTCTGCAGTTACCTCCAGTGGTAAAAAGAACCGTAAGCAATGAATCTCAAGGTAGCTTTTTTGATGAAACAGAGCCTATATTTGCATATCAATCCAGCGTCTGGCGGGAGGCAGATTTATCTGTCTGTTACATTACCGAGCAATTCCGTCAGAAGCAGGGTGAATTGCTTCAAATTTTATCAAAAATTCGTAGTAATTCCTTTGATGAATCATCATTAAATATGATTCTGAGCAGAAGAACAGATGCAGATAGCTTGTCGGAGGATATTCCAAAACTTTATTCTCACAATATTGATGTGGATAGTGTGAATAATAGAATGCTCAAACAAATCGCTGGAGAGGAGCGAGTATTTGAGATGAGGAGTAAAGGCCCGCGAAATCTTATTGTATCAATGAAAAAGGGCTGTTTGTCTCCAGAAAAGCTCTGCTTAAAAATCGGTGCCACAGTTATGTTTACAAAAAATGATATCAAAGGTAAATACGTTAATGGGACCTTGGGGGAAGTATTTGCTTTTGAGGGAGAATCGGGTTTACCGGTTGTGCGCACCAAAAGCGGGCAAAAAATAATAGCCGATTATGCTGATTGGAGCGTAATGGAAGATGGAAAGATTGTGGGCAGCTTAACGCAAATCCCCCTCCGCTTAGCTTGGGCGCTTACAGTTCACAAGAGCCAAGGCGTAAGTTTAGATAAAGCGGTTATGGATCTATCGCGAGTCTTTGAGTTCGGGCAGGGATATGTGGCTCTATCCAGAGTGAGGAGCCTGCAAGGACTATATTTATTGGGATTTAACGATATGGCTTTTAAGGTAGATGAAGAGGTATTAAAACAAGATTGGGAGTTTCTATCTGCATCGGCACAGATTGAAATGTTCGTAAAAAACCTCTCATTAGAGAAGCAAAAAGATATGGAACATGAATTTTTGCTGCGCTGTGGAGGGTCTGTGAGTAAAAAAGATGTTGTTAAAATCATAACCGAGCCGAAAGATACTTTGCAGGAAACTTTGAAACTTTGGGAACAGGGCAAAGACCCGATACAAATTGCAAAAGAGCGCTCTTTAACTACTACTACAATATTTGGCCATTTGGAAAAATTACTAGGTCAAAAAAAGATAAATACATCCGAACTCTCTAGAATTGTTCCCAAAAAACTAAAAAACGAAATTAGCACTATTGAACGAGCCTTTAAAAAACTTGATACCAATAAACTTACTCCAGTATTTGAATATTTTAAAGGCAAATATTCGTACGAGGAGCTAAGGATAGTCAAAATGCTGTTGTAATTGCAATGGAAAATAACTACTAATTTTAGATTGTATTTGAAAAAGCGGTTCAAATTCTATAAGGTAAAATCATGAATAATAACTATCAAACAATTTGGGAACTGGCTATCCCATATTTAAAACAGGGTAGCATGAAAGATTTTATTGTACATACAAAGCATGTTGTAAAATCGATGGAGCTTCTTATCGAAAAAGAGGGGGGCGAGGAGCGCATTCTAATTCCGGCTGCAATACTTCATGATGTGGGCTTTTCAAAAATTGATAAAGGACTTCAGTGCAGTAAAGACTTAAAAGAAAAACGCGAGGCACAACGCCAACATTTAGTTTTGGCAAAAGATATAATTCAGGAAATTCTAGGCGAGTCAGGTTACAACCAAAATGATATTGATCGAATAATCGGAATTGTTGAGGTGCACAAATTCCACGATCCGAAAGAGAAAGAAAAACAACTGTTAATTGATGCTGATAATTTATCTGATGTCTGGAAGGAGCAATTTTATTCCGATATTAAATCCTATGGTCATACTCCGGAGCGCGTTTACATTTTTAGAACAAAAAATACATATTACACAAAAACCGCTCGTGATTTTGCTGAAAAGGAGATGGCAGATCGCCTTAAAGAGGTGCAAGAATTGGTGTAATAATCAGGCGTTAGGCACGTCATCGACAGGCTGGATGTTTCTCTATTTAATTATCGCTCTGGCAATTATGGTTCTAATATAGAAAATTTAATCTAAATAATTTTTCAGTTTACCGTGTCCACGGTGTCTTCACCTCGTGCAGGTAAGTCATTCCACTGTCCGGATTATTCTAATAGAAATTGCGAAAAAATGTCAAATTATTGTTGGGTGTTTAACACGACATCGTCCAAAGTGCTATAATAACATCAACTAACAAGGAGGGAGGGGATATGTGGCAGTTGGCTTTATTAGCGGTATTCGTGCCTTGGATTATCGGTCTAGTGGCGATAATTAGGTATTTTGTAAAAAAGAAGTCAACTAGTTCCAACGATGCCATAAATAAACTTGAATCCAGCCTTGGCAGAATAAAGAATTCTACCGACAAAGAGGGTTATTTGTTGGCTTTAAAATATCTAAAAGGAGAAGATACCCAAAACTACTTATGGCCAGAAGATACCCAAATAACCTCTTCAGAAGCTACAACTGAGCCTTTGGCGTCTCAAAACGCTCCAGCCAATATTGTTCAGGTGCAGGTAGAGAGGGAGAAACCTAAATCTCACGGCTTAAAATCCATAGATAATATCAATATCCTCCTTTACATAGGCGCATTTTTAATAGTGGTGGCTGTGGGAATTTTTATCGGTTTTAATTATCAGTTATTGTCTGGTGAGGCAAAAACCATATTTCTAGTTCTGTTTACACTGCTTTTCTACTGTTCCGGTCTTTACCTATATTTAAAAACAGAAAAACTTAAACCCGCGGGCGAGACCTTTGCAACTATTGGAGTAATTCTGTTTCCTCTTTGCGGTTTGGCTTATTACAAATTTGTGCTAGATAGCACTTCTGGCAATATTGTTTGGTTTATAACCTCATTATTAACCTTGCTCTTTTATATCCTTACAATAAAATACTTTAAAAAGATTTATCTCAATTACCTGCTTTCTTTTGTAATACTATCAATTTTCGAATCATCTTTATCTCTATTTGAAGTGCCTATATACTATTTCTTTTGGGGCATGGTTATCTTTGCTTTACTAACCAAGATTTTTTCTGCAAATAGCAAGCACGAAGTAGCTCTTAATGCGCCACTTAACTTGATATCAATTTTCCTTACCCCGGTATCATTGTTAGCTGCCCTATTTTTAGTGTCGGAACATGGTTGGATGCCGGTGGGTATTAACTTAATATTGGCCTCTATTTACTACTTTTTAAGCTCGTTAATAACACTTAACAAGGAATATGGTTCAGGTTTCTTGTTTATCTCTTTAGTTTTGTTGCCTTTGGGTTTGTCGGCAATAATGCATGACCAAGGCGTGGCCAATCTTGGGATTTCTTTCGTTTGGTTGGCGATTTCACTTCTCTGCCCAATTATTACTAACCTATTTGGTGTAAGTTGGCTTCAATCTCGCAAAGATTCACTGTCGGCAGTATCGGCTGTGCTTGTAATTGTTGCAGTTTTTATCAATTTTCAAGAGCCGCTAAACTTGAGTTATAGTTTGCTGGCTGCTCTGCTTATTTCTGGTTATTCGTATGCGGTAAATCGCAAGATACTAAGCTTGATAGTCGCGAATTTGTCTCTTGCTATTTTGCCTTATATATATTTTATGTCGGCCACAGCTTTACCACTAGGAGTTGAATATTTGGCTTCAATCTATGCTGCTTTATCTGCCGTTTTGGCAATAATTATTGCTTACAACAAAAATATCTCTGGTGTCGTCTTTGCGGTGGAATTCATAGCATTTGTGATAATGGCGATTTTTGGCATTGTGCTGATTTACGGCTCCGGTATTAGCTGGCTTATTATGGTTATTATGATTGCCTATGCTTTAATGCTCTTGCTACTATCATCAAATCAAAAAAATAAGCTTTTAGATCTTGTAAGCGCCCTATTGATATATATTGCCTTCAAACAGATAGCAGAGATTGGCAACTATGAAGATGCGGCATATGCTTGGGTGCTTTCTGGACTGGGTATTTTATTTTATTGGCTTAGTATTTCTGGAATCTGTGCCAGCTCTAGAGCTGCAATTTGGAGAATAGCAGGTTTATTTGGACCCTACATTGCAATTATTTATGCTTTTAACAATTTCTATGTTTACGACGGCTACGCCCCAACGTCTTTAATAGTTGCTATTGCGGGGGCTATGAGCTTATTTGATGCTTATAGAAGAGAGAGTAAGCTCTTTAAATATTTTTCTGGCGGAGTGCTAATTGTAGCCCTAAATTATTTTATGAGGGAGCTGCAAATAGAGGAGCAGCATATTTACTATGCGGTTTGGGCGGTGTACCTATGGCTTCTGGCTTACAACGAACATAAAAGCCGGATATTTTCCGCTAGAGACCTCTTTGCGGTTATAGGAATGGTTCTCTTAACCGTGCCTTTATTCTTTCAGGCCACAGGCTATAATGGGCAAATTTATGGAGTAGTGTTGGGTTTTGAAAGTATTTTTCTTCTACTTTATGGCATGTATTACCGTTATAAATTAGCAAAATGGTGGGGCATTGTTTGTTTGATAATAATTGTTACCGACCAACTAAAAGATGCGATTTTTGCCTTACCCAAATGGGCAATTATTGGCGTTGTCGGGTTGTTGTTTTTGGTGGGTGCTACATACTTGTTGTCAAAAAGAGAGAACGAGAAAAAGGAGTAGGCGTATTACTAGCCTTTTTAATAATATCTTTCTAATAAAATATCGATACTATACTTATAACGTCGACAAATATTGCCAATAAGTAGTAGAATGTGGGTTAATATCAAATTCGGGGTGCTAATTTGTTAAAATATCTTCTATCATTTTTCTTTTAATGAGTTCTCTAGAACCGCGATGAATACCAACTTTTTCTTTGAGGTGTGAGAAGCTTCCCCCTAATGAGTTGGTTGTGTTGGGAATATTCAGTTTTGGGTATTTCTGATAAGTGAACAGGAATGGCAAGTTGTTCTTCAAACTGTGTCTAGCTGATCTAACTCTTTTGTGAGTATACGACCACCTCTTGGTGGTTGGGTTGATCGTTCTCTCTTTTAAAAAGGAATCCCATTTGTTACACCAGACAGTAAATTTCCTAGCGAATTCTTTCTCGGTTGTCCCTGTTAAGGTATCAACAATAGCTTTTAATTCAATACCTGCTTCTAACTTTGGGTGAAGAGTTAAATATCTTTGAATAATTTGTTTCTGGTGGAAATGGCACATCTGGACTGGGATATCTGAAAAGAGATTTCTCACTCCAGGTCTGCCATCTAAGACGATTGCTTTG
>MWCM01000012.1 GCA_002070055.1 bacterium ADurb.Bin212
GACGCCCCTCCTGGCCGGATCCCCCACGCCGCCTACCTAGGACCCAAACCGTAGGGGGGTGAGTGGTACTAGGGCTACCTAGGTGACACTACTTATTTATTTTTGATGTGTATACGTTTTATTTACAAGTGCTAACGCAAGAACTTAGGGAGCAACCTTAGCTTAGATATAAACTCTTTTGCAAATGTTTGTTGATAGTATTTAGTAACATGCGTCTTAGTTTTTTTAACCATTACATCGTCGTTCTTAAACATTTTATAAATGCTTGGTGTTGCGTATTTCCTTAGCTTACCTGTACTCTTTGATCTATTAAACAACTGATAGTATCCATTCTTAGCCTTAGCTATGAACCCTCTACCTAATGTAGTAGCTCTACCCTTATAGACTTTTACTTTTACTTTCACTCTACTAGAAATCTTTATACCCTTTTGAGGTCTAGGGAATTTAGATCCAACAACGAAATGAATCATACTCATAGGCTTATTCTGCATTAGTACAGTACCAATCATTTCATTGATAGGTGAGTTAGCTGTTACCTTTGACTCTTTTATTATTACCATTTGATTTAATCCAGGTGTCAGCCTATCGCCGTCTTTTGCACCAGATTTTTTTATGTTAACTCTTTTAGATAGGAAGCCTGTTGATATTTTTTTTGCTTCTTTTGTAGTTTTTTTTATTGTAGCAAATGTTGCACGCTTTAGTGCTTTTTCTTTTATGTTTTTATTTAGCCTTGCTAAACCTTGTAATGCTGATGCGTTGATCTCAATCATTTACACATATTTCCTTTGAAGTAAATAATTTCCATTATGTCGTACATATCGTCTGAGTTTATTCCATAGTAACATAGAGCGTTTTCTTCATCGCTTGCAGTGCACACTCTGTTCGCTTGAGCCATTCTGTCAAAAGAAATTCCTTGGTTTGCCTCTTTGTCTATCCAACACATTTTAGCGTCGAAATCCAAAAAGCAAAAGTTTTGAGCTGATTTTCTTGATTTATCTATGGTGTGAGAACATGCACTTAAGGCGTTCATAACAAATACCATAAGCAAAAGAAGAATTAGAAACCTAAGAATCGTTTCTAATTCGTGTGATTTCATCTTGGATTTCTTTAGTATTTCCATTCTTGGAAGACTTCCTTAGTTTCTTTTTAAACTCTAAAAGGCGCTCTTTAGCTTCAAACTCGATCCATCGAGCCTTAAGCCAAAGAACACCTTGGTACAAACCATAAGCTATGGAAATTAACTTTCCCATTTATTTGTTTTGTTCGCCAATAGGGAGATCTTCGATCTTCTCTGCCTTTTTTTGTGGCACCTTAAAAGATCCTAAATAATCGAGCACGTAAGAAACGTATTTATAGGCCTTAGAATCGATTATTTTTTGAAGTAAGGCATTATCCTTCTCTGTCCAGGCTGTGTAGTCTACAAGCTGCTTTAACATCGAAAACAAAGGCTTGTTGATAACTCTCAGCGATCCAATTACCATTAATGTATATGCCGCACCTGGATATTTTTCTATTAACCCCAACAACAACTCTTCCATACAAACTCCCCCTCGGTAGATTTCATTTTAAGAACTGAGCGCAAAAAAACCAACAAAAGTTGGCTTTCCATCTCATCGGCTAGACCTTCGTGAAATTTAAGGGGAGAGTTTTTTGTGTAACATAATTAATGTTCTTGGTTGTGCATTAGCAATTGGCCAACTCTCTCATAGAGTTCGTTTTCATTTAAAATATTTAAAGGTCTATGTGGGCTTATATTTCTAATGGGAGTGAAAATACTTTTAAATTTGGGTTTAATTCTAAAGCCTATTTTACAATTAGGTCCTGCCTCAATAATACTCACCCTATAGTTTTTATTAACAAATGCTTTTATTAAAGCTCCATTTGAAATGTAACTTCCAACGAAGGCTTCAACAGTGTGCTTAACTCCGTAAGAAGTACCGTGATAGTATTTGTCAGAGTAATCACAAAATTTATCAATAAACAATTCACACAGTTTAACTTCGTTTTCATTAGGCTCTATATCCCTTAGTTTAGATGCGTTAAAATCGGTTTTCTTTGGGTTAAAAATTCCATCAATATTTATTATCATTTTCTCTCTCCTTTTTTTCTTCATTGCTTAAAATGTAGGAAGGTAGGATTACATTCTCAGTCCGCTGTATATATACAGAAATTACTATACTATAGTAAGCTAACGTCCTTATAGTATATGGATACATAATATATAATCCTACTATACTACTTATATATATATTAAAATAATAAAAACAAACACTTAAGTGGGTAGCATTGTTATAAATACAATCCTATAGGTAGGGATGTACTCCTACTTTTCGCATAACTCACCGCAATAAAAAAGCACTAATGCAGTGAGTAAAGCGCTGACTCAATGAGTCGATTGCATCGCTTAGCGTTACAAGGTCGGATCATTTTAGGATTATAAGTAGGATAGATTTTTATAATTTCTCTATTTTATTTTGCTAAAAAGAAGCTTCATTATACTTAGCGTTATTTGGCCTAAAATAGCTATTTTTAAGCTCCTGTAATTCGATGCTCGGAATGAGTCTTTTTGTACGGAAATAGCCCTGCATTTCATATACTCCAAGGTGCCCACAATCTTGTTTTATGTAATTCTTAAAATCCCTAGAAAACACCTTTAAAGACTTTTTGTGCTCACCTGAATTGTCACAATAGTGACAGTACAAAGGATATAAAGAAGAGATCTTGATAGACTCAACCGTTTCCTCAGCCTCTTTAGCGACAACCTGGAAGTATTTTCTGTAAAAGTAATAAGAAGAGTCAGCGTCCATTTTAAAAGCTTCCTTAGCCTGAGTAGACACATTAACCTTTGGAAGGTGTCCTCTCTCCAATAGCCTGCAAAGTCCATTAATAGCCCAATTGATAACACCTGGGATCTCTGTGGACACAAGCCTATCGCTTAAAAATGGATCTATTATGTCGTCAGTATAAGTTTTGGAAAATGGAATAATAACCAGTCTCTCTTGGAGCCCAAAAGAATTGTCTCTAAACACTGGATCGGAGTTTGACGCAAAGAACAATCTAGCTGTTGGAACCATTTCGTAGTTATCTTTTCCTTTATAGGAAACCATAAGCTCGTCTCCAGCGACTAAGGCTTTAAAGGCATCGGATGGAATTGTAGCCTTTGCTGGAGACTCTCCAACGATGTTTGCAAGTTTTCCATCCATCTGAACAGCATGGAATGGCTCACCTATCTTTTCCATAGATACAGCGGAGTAGTTTGCTTTGGATAAAATTGTTTTTAATACGTTTAAATAAACAGATTTTCCGTTTCTACCTGTTCCTATTAAACAAAAAGCTTTATGAAGAAATGGCGCTCCCCCTAATAAAGTGTATCCAAAAATTTCAGCAGATAGGTCAATAAGCTCTTGATCGTTATCAAAAACATCTCTTAAAAATTCTAACCAAGCTTCGCAAGTAGCATCTGGTGAGAAGTCGTAAGGATTTTTATACTTAAAAAAGTATCTTGGGTTGTGGGGAGCCATTCTTTTTGTCTTTACGTCTAAAACTCCGTTAGCCATATTTATTTTAAACTTAGAATCCAAAAAGTCTGACTCAGAGTACAAGCAATTGGCTTTAACGTATTTTTTAAATGCCCCCAATGTATAAGAGGGCTTCTCCCTCTCTGGAACCTTTGAGATTTGATCTATTATTAATTTATCCAATTCCAAGTCAGAGGTTTTATTGTAGTAACCATCTGCGTAAAAGAACTGCCAACCCTCTGTGTTAGCGTACCTCACTTCTTCTTTAAAGTATTTTGCTAAGCCTAAATAGTCAGGCCTCCATGACTCATTTCCTTTACTGTCCACTTTTAGAAAATGGAATCCATTTCTAAGGGATGGATGTTTTTCATCCATCTTTGAAGCGGATAGCTGCTCTACCACTGTAGAGATGCCTTCGAAAACTAAGAGATCGTTGAAGTCGGTTCCCTGGTTTAAGTCTGTTTTAAATTTTGGATACTTGAAGCTCACCCCAAGGTCTGAAGAAATTGAAATTGCAACGTCTAACCCAGGGTTTCCTACTTTAGGATTTGTTTGGAATCTATCGTTATCAGCACAGATAATTACATTCTCATGTCCATACTTTTGAATTGCTTTTAAGACTATGTTTTTTAAATTATTTAAACTAAAAGCTATTAGCACGGTTTTTCCAGTGGCCTCAAATACTGTGGCTCCAGTGGAATAACCTTCGCAAACATAAACACAATCTGTCTCACCTTTAAAAATAAAAAACCCACCTTGTATTTTACCGCCTGGAATAAACTGTTTAGATCCATCTGGTGAGATGAGTTGAAAAGAATGCACATCAAATAGTTCCAGAGATTGAAATACTGGAATTGCGATTCTATCTTCCTCTAAAAGAAGGCCGTGAGATTTTACTTTTTTCTTTTTTAAATAAGGATGGTCGTCAGTAGCTTTTGGAGCTGAGTTAAAAAACTCAACAGA
Organism: bacterium ADurb.Bin212; assembly: GCA_002070055.1. Lineage (GTDB taxonomy): Bacteria > Patescibacteriota > UBA1384 > XYA2-FULL-43-10 > XYA2-FULL-43-10 > MWCM01. The sequence goes on from MWCM01000012.1 coordinate 4,482, forward strand.
CATTTTTCTAGCCTCTTCTCGCCTAGCCTCTTTTTGCTCTTCAGCTTTTTTTCTAAGCCTTTCAAGCTCAGCATCTTTTATTTTCTTTTGATCTTTAGAGAATCTATTTTTAGAAGTAAATGTGGTTTGAGTATTAGTAGACCAATTTCCAACTGTAATTATTTGGAGTGGATCTTTAAAGCTTTCGTTTTGAATTTCAGACCCAATATACCAGCCAGCTAGATCACTTCTGCCCTCAGGCTTAAATCTATGCACCTCCCCATCTAAAATAGGCGGCTGTGTCAACCCCTCAGCGGATAAAAAACTCTCAATATTCATATAGTTACTCCCCTTTAGATCCCTTTTTCAGAGACAAAATTGTGCGTTATTAATTGATGGAAAAAGAGAAAAAGGATAAGCTTTGCCTCTCATCTAGTTTTTTTCTTAGTAGTAAAAACTTAGCTGTTTAATCCATGTGGTTGCAAGCCCTGACCTAATACGTCAGGGCTTTTTTCTTTACAAACCCTCTTAGTTAATAAAATATAGTTACATAATATTCTTGCAAATATTATGACTCTATCGGTCAGCCTCTATCACTAGTGGATGGCCTTTTTAAAAAAACTAGAAACAATCTTTTGACAATCAAGTGTAACCAGTGAATGAATAGGCACATATTTATTTAAATAATAATAAAGAGGTATTTAAAAGTGACAGAAATTGAACCACAAAAAGAAGTAATTCAAGAGACAGAGAAGCCGAAAACTAGTTTTATGAAGAGAGCTAAAAGGTCTCAAGCTAAGATAAAAATGGGAATTGGCGGCGTGAGTGGTGGAGGAAAAACCTACTCAGCTCTATTACTTGCTGACGGTTTAGTAGGTCTTGATAAGACTGTTGTTATAGATACAGAAAATGGTTCAGCTAATTTGTATTCTGATATTGGAGAATATTCTGTTCTCCCATTTACTCCCCCCTATAATCCTCAAAGATTTGTAAAAGCCATTCAGATAGCTGTTGATGAAGGATTCCAATGCATAATTATTGATTCGATGTCGGCAGCTTGGGAAGGTACTGGAGGAATTTTAGATATTCATAATAAATATGGCGGTAAATTTTCCGATTGGGCTAAGGTTATGCCTCTTCATAAAGAATTTATCGATGCGATATTGCAAGCTCCAGTACATATTATTGTTACAATGAGAAAAAAACAAGATTACGCAATGGTAGAAAAATCTGGAAAAATGGTTGTAGAGAAAATGGGATTAAAAGAAATCCAAAAAGATGGTACTGAATACGACCTCACCTTGAATTTTGATATAGATATAAATCATTGTGTAACTTCATCAAAAGATAGAACTGGATTATTTGTAGATAAACCTCCCTTTAAGATTACAAGGGAGACGGGGTTGATAATTAAAAAATGGACCTCTGGTGAGCCAACAGAAAAGAAAATATAAAAACTAAAAAACCAATTAACTAAGGAGTTAATATGTCGTTCTGGGATAATGAGACAACTGACGAAAAACCGTTACTAAGAGAAGGTGAGTACGCAGCTCTCCTATTTAACTGTGAAATGGATACGAGTAAAAAAGGTGATCCAGTATTGAAGCTTCAATATAAGCTAAACAACAATTCAAGATTGTTTCAGCAGTTTAATTTTTCAGCTTCAAGCGCCAAGTGGATATTGTGGCAATTTTCGGTTTTGAAGCTAAACGACACAGTAAAAAACAAGTACGGTAAGACTGAGGACATGAAAACTCTATGTAAGCAGTATTACGATGAACTCACCCCTCACGTTGGATCTACCTATGTAAAAGGTGAGGTTACAAATGAGGATTTTAACGGAAAAACGTACGCTAGATTTAAGCTTACAGACTTAACTGATAAGACGGCATTTGAGTCTTGCGAGGTTAAATACGTTAGAGCTGGAGCCAAACCTGAGCCTGTCTACGATAAGACACCAGCTGCCCCTAGCTTTGACGCTGATGAAGTTTTGCCATTTTGATACACATATCAATTTAACTAGATTTATTACTGTAACCAGTGTTACACTAGATACAGTAATAAGGAGTTAGTATGCACAGTGTAAAAGAAAAAGTGAGTAAGATTTTAAGACGTTTTTCTGGATCTCAAATTCAGCACATATTAATGGACGTATCTAAAGATTTTTGCACTATTAAAATAGATACGAGTCAGTCACAAGTAGCAAAGCTTTGCGTTGAGAGCTTAGGAATAAAGTGTGCTGTGTCGACGCTTCAAGAAAAAGAGAAGAGTATTTTGGTAGTAGATTTATCGTAATTGAAGGAAAAGTATGAGTATTGAAAAACTAAAGAAGCAGCAAAAAATTATAGTAGAGAGTATCAAATTTATTCTAAACGAGAAAAAGCCAAAGCCTCACCATAAGGAGAGAGTTTTAAATATGGCTGAGGTCGCAAAAGAGGTTGGAATTTCTAGAAGATGTTTGTACTTATTTATTAAGTCTTCTAACCCAACATTTCACACTGTGTTTTTACTGGCTAGTTACTTTGATATTGATATCAATCCAAAATAAAAAATGATTACGCAGAAATTTTACATCTACTCAGACGACTCATATCATTCTGGATGCGCTAGTTTTTTATCTGAAAATAATGATCTATTTTTCATTAGACTAAAGGGAGCTAGAAAAGACAGATGTCTACACTACGCTCTATTCTATTGCATAAAACATATTAACCCAATGTTTCCAGCTGAGATATTTACTCTAGACGACACTATCCATAAACAATTCTTAAAACTATTAGTGCAAAAAGATACAATGGCCTATGCCTCGAATACTCCCCACCAAGACATCTGGTGTCAAATATACGATCAAAATAAAAACAGGCTCTCTCACATAGTGTTGACAAAGTCTATTAACACAGAAAATATTGCATTTAAGAAACTAAAAGGAATTTGCGAAAAGGCGTTGATACAGACTTAAAAAAGAGGTCCCTCTTCTTGATCTTTATTTTTATCGTAAGGGACTGGAAGAATGGATAGTAGATACTTTTTTCGGTTCTCAGATATTTTAAAAGCTTCAAGGTATTCTTTTAACATATCAACCGAGTCAACACAGACGGCAAAAGCATTGTGGGATATTTTATCTACTAAGAACTCATGCTGCTTAGGTCTTAGAGTTTTAAGTTTTCCCTTTGTTTTGACCTCGATATAGAGGGCTAAACCATTTGGAAGACATCCGGCCACGTCACAATGTCCTGGGACTATAGATTGAGCAATGTAGCGTTGAGTAATGGGAGAGAATGTGGATTTAGATTCAAATACGTGTGCTGAGCATCCAACAGAGCGCAAGTACTCCATTATCAGCTCTACTAATTGTTCCTCTGGGTTATTGTTTTTTCTTTTAACCTTAGGAAGATTTTTTGTAGCATGCTTTTCAACAGCCGCTTGTACTCTTTTTTTAAACTCAGACATCCATCCCCACAACCAATATAGTTTGTTGAAACATAATATTTGTAAAGGATTTTAAATGATTTTAGAGACGAGGCTTTGCGAAAAATGCGCTAAGAAGTTTAAGGTATTAGAAACGTCTCAGCAAAAATACTGCTGTAAGATTTGCGAGACTGGAAATTATCAGGAGAATTACTTTCAATGGAAAGGTCTAAAGAATCAATCGAAAGACGTAAGAAAAGAGCAAGAGAGCGAGCTAGAGAAAAATACTGGGAAAACGCCACTGAGTCCAGAGCCCAAAAAAGAGCCAGATACGCAAGCAACATCGTTAAAGAGCGAGCCCGATCCAAAAATAGATACGAGCGAAATAAAGACGCCTATAACGCTAGAAAAAAACAGTGGGACAAAAGTAATAGAGATAAAAAGAACGCAAGTCAGAGGGAGCATTATGAAAAAAACAAATCAAGAATCTGGGAGCTTATCAGAGAAGGAAGGGTTAAAAGAAATCCAACGTATGGACTCACCAAAATCATTAGAGACTTCCGAGACGGTAGACTCCCCTTCGACGAGCTTAATAAACGACTCGAGCAAATACTTACTCAATCTAATGAAAGGGATATTCCAAAACCAACCAGAGCCAGAGATAAGGTCCTATGATCCAGACAAGGTAAAAGCCGCTTGCTTATGTGCTGACCAAATATACAAATTACAAAAGCTAAAACTAGACAGTATAAAGCTACAAAAAGACTTGCATAGTTATTTTAAGAAAAATAATGGTTGATATGTTTTATTAACATAGTATATATGGTTTATTATCTATGTGGACATGGCTTATTACTAAGGTTTATATGATTTATTTATTTATGTGGATAGGACTAGTGTTCCTAATAATATTATTCTTTAGAGGTAGCTCGTGATTGGTATGAAGGAAGTTGGGGTAGGCGTAGCAGTCACAGTAGTACTCGCCTTATCTTTATATAAATATGTGAAGGATGTAATTGAGGAGAGCCAGCGATGAAATATTTAATGTTAGTTGTTACCTGTTTAATAGCAACAGGGTGTAGTCAAAACACTCCAAGTAACTTAAAAAAACTAGATGAACTAAATGAAGAATGCTCAAAAGAGTGTGCGCCGAGAAAACACACTACAATTAAGTTTCAGTTTCTTGATCTTACTAACTCTTGCACTTGTATAGTAGATCAAAAACTATGACATCAATCCTAGCCATACAAACATTCCTTATTTGCTTTAACGGACAGCTCTATTCTACAGAGAGCGATATTTCATTCTCAACAAGTAGTCGGATTGTAGATATTAGAAACGCTATAGATTTAAAAACCAAGTGTGATCCAGACGAGACAGAAAATAAATTAAAAGGTGAGGAGTAAGTATGGATAAGTTATCTGAAATAGAACTAATAGTTTGCACAGACTTTACAAAACTTGAGGCTCAGCACCTTGTATGGCTTATCCATAGAGTTAAAGCCCTAGAATACCAGCTTGGAATTAGAAAACCTTTAGAGGTAGACGATACGTTTTTCTATGGCAATAACCCAACTAACCCATATCCAAATGGAGAGAATGCCTAATATGGTACATGCTTTAATATTTAATGAATTAAACGAAGAAATAGCGTCTGGGCTCTATATGTCAGAGCTGGATACTAAAAAGTATTTAAATGTGGATAAGGGTGAGTATTATGTGGTTTGCAAAGGTTGTAAAAAGTGTGATCCAATAATAAAACCAATAAGAAGAATGTCCATAGCCTCCAAAATACTAATAACCTCTGGCGTTATTTTACTTGGAATAGCTGCTGTTCAATTTATATTTGGTTAATAACTTTTGTTGCCTTATTTGAGAGAGGAATTTAGTATTATGGATCTTCAAGAAGAACAACGAACAAGGGTTGGTCTAACAGACGCTGTTCAAAAACTATATTCCTGGCAAACAAACTACACTGGTTGTTTTACAGATTTGCTCTATGATCTATTTCTAAAAGCAGATGCTGAGAATTATAGAAAGCTATGTGATAGTTATCCTTTCCACGGAATTATATTTGCGCAATGGAGATCGGCTGACTGTTCTGATTTGTTTTTTGAGAAAAATGGAATTAAAAAGGGGGAGTAAATTATGTTTTTAGAATTAGAAGAGAAAATAAAAAAGCTTGAGACTAAGGTTAAAATACTAGAGGAGAAGCTTGGTATTGAAGACGCAGATGAAGTGAAGGCTAACCCTAAAGCTCCTCACCCAAAAGAGATTAAAAAACAAACCGATCAAAAGAATCTCCTCACTAGATGATAAAAAAATGGGAAACTTATATAGATAAAAAAGGTCTTATCGTTGCAATCAACGAGACCTATAGACCTGAGCACAGAGTTCAGTATGGAGACACTCTTCAGCGCTGTGGTATGTGGTTTTTATTCTCTAGCTATTTATACAGGCTAGATAAGGATTTTTGCGAACAGTACTTGCAAGATAACTTTCAAATTATGCACGGCTGGGAATCAAGAGACGTTACCAATTCTTGGAACGCCATTTGTTTCAGATTTTATAAAATGTATCAGACCTGTTACTACAACGAGAAAACAAAAGAGCAAACTAGATACCCAATTAGGCATCCAAGTTATGAATTTTTTGGACCTGGAAAAACATCAAGAGATCAAATGATGTCCAACCTTTGGGCGTTATTGTTAATAGCCTCCAGTGATACTCAAGACACAGAGAGACAGCGTTGGGCTGGTATTGAGTTAATGAATCTATGGAAGAAATTAAAACAAGACTGGTTTGTACTTCCAGCAAACGACATACTAGCACCTGAACACTTATCTGTTTTCTGGAGGTTTTTTTACTACAAGGGAGACTGGATAGAGAGAGTTGTTTATAAGCCTCTCATTTGGCTGGGTGATTTGCATAGCGTACTTTCAACACTTGTAAAAATAAGACATGCTAAAAAATATTATTTCCACACAGACGATCCTAATAGAATCTGTATGTTGATGGGAGCCAATATTCACTCGCCCACTTTTTTATCTAAGCTCTCTATTAAATTATATTTAAAATATAGGCCCTCTTATTTTCCAAAAGGTGAGCACTACCACGGAAAACCAAACTCTGACTTTGACAAAGATCCAGATGGAATTGGCGCAATGTATGCGATGAAATATTACTCTGAAGGTCAAGAGGCTCCTTGGGATGATTTCTTTGAACCAATAGCCATTGATATGTATATGAAAGTTGTAATGCAAAATGAAAACATTTAAAAAAGTGTTAAGGTATTTGATCTTAATTTTTAATTTAATAGCTACAGGGGTACTAATTAGAGTGGGTTTCCAATTGGCCGAAACATATTTACTGGAGCATATGAAATGAAACAAACTGTGTTAGAGAAAAAGCATCCAACAACTGCGAAGCTTTTTTTTACTTTAAGAAAAGAATTAGAACTAACTCAAGCTGAGCTTGCAAAAAACCTTGGCTTCCAATCTAAGGTTTTTATCTCTAAGGTTGAGAGCGGTATTTATCTTCCATCTGAGAAATACATAAAGTATATGGTTTCTAAATTTCCTAAAAAGAAGACTAGAATCCAAAATGTATTCTTAAAAGAGAAAATGAAAAAGTATGTTGAGTGATTTGCAGCTTAAATACCTAGAGCTTTTATCTAAAGAAAAGACTCCAGCCGAGGTTATGTTGCTGTTAGGCTTAGTAATTGAGGACCAAATGGCCTTACAGGTCCAGATTAAGTACATACTTGGATCTAAAACTAGAAAACAAATGTTAAAGCGGTATTATGAAGTGTTACTTGAAATGGAGTTTTAAGTAAAAAAATGAATATACCAAACTTCTCAGACACCATATCCATAGTAGATAAAAACGGTAACACAAAAAAATATATCTCAGAAGACCAATTACGAGTGTTTTTAGAGCATGAGATCTCTAAGTATAAGGACACAGTAGATCAAATATTTAGCCTTTGCATAGACGCTAAGGAAAAAACAGAGCTTATATTTAGGTCTCTGGACTAGTTTAAAACTAAAACATACATTCAACATCGATCATTCATATATATTTTAAGTATGGGATTTCCATACAAGTGCCCTCATTGTTTTTCAGATAGAAAATGGGAGGCCTGGCATACCATTACTGAAAAAATAAGAGTGATAGCAATAGAATATGAGTGCGGTCGTAAGGTAGAAATTGAAATCGTATCTGGTAAATCAAGTCAGCATATCAAGCGCGACTGTCCAGCTCAAAGAAAACGCCCCTAGGCATAGAATAAACGCCTAGAGGCAAAGCCAAAAAAAGAACTACTAAACGGATTGAATCGAAGTTGCTAAAATGGGCTTAGGTTAATCTTAAGGTTTTTAGTTTCATTTTTAAAGAAAAACATTCTAAAATAGGCCTATGGAACAACTTTTAAATGTTGGAACTATTGTGGGAGCTATTTGTGGATTCTTAGGTATTAAGATATTCGAAATGGTATTTGATAAGCATAAGGACCACGAAGATAAGCTCCAGATGAATACAATAGCCATTGTTGAATTAAAGGGCGAGATCAAAAGACTTAATGATTATTTGGCTAGAGTAGATAAACTAGAAAAAGATACGAATCAGGCTCACCAGAGAATTAGAGATCTTAAATCGCAAGTTGAAAACATGAGCACATAAAATGAAATCAGATGAAATCATACTCATCTTAAAAACCTTCCAGAAAACAATAGATCCCAAAACAAATGAACATATCGTAATAGAAGAGGTAATTAAAAGAGTCGGAGAAATGGCTCTTGGTTTAAAGTTCTATTCCAACGGTCACTACGACAACGGTTATGTAGCAAGAAAAGCTTTAGAGGAGCTAACTCCAAAGGATGTTAGACATTCTGGCTTTATGAAACAAAACGTACGCTCAACAAGAAAATCATATATGGACACTGAGAGTTAGGCCTTCATGGATGAAGGATTGGGCTCAAGGATGAGCCTCTTTATTTATATCAAATATTGATATAAATGCTGGCTTTTTGGTTCATATTTGCATGAAAATTATAGGTATGAAGATTGGCTGTTGTAAGGAACATAAGAATCTAAAGCTAAAGTACCAAGTCTTAAAAGAAGGCCAAGAGCTGTTGTGGAAAACTACGGAATCTTTAAATGCAGATAAGAATAAGTACAAAGAAGCTGTTGAAAATGCTATATTTTGGCTTAGTAAAATTGCTCAAGAAAATGATCCAGAGCTTGCAAAATTTGGGATCAAGGCTGTAAATCAAATTCTAAATACCATCGAAGCTTCATGAATCTTTAAAATCCTCTTGATCCAACCTCTTCCAAAAATAGCAAAGTTTCCTATTTTAGTGTAAAGTAATATTCTGTTACACAAAAAGTCTTGAACCAAAGCATCTTGATTTGCTCTATCCATACAAAGCTTTATAGTATCTGCACCTAGAATACCGTCCTCTTTTGCTTTAACCGACCGCTGCAACAATCTAATAGCTGTGCCAGGTCCTTGGTTAATGGCAGCATCTAAAACACAAAGAGACAAGCTTGGATAGAGCTTGTCTAATTTATATTTTAAATAGAATTCGTGATAATAAAATCTAGAAGCGCTCTCATAGGTGAGGTTTTCAATATCTACTTGAGGAAAAGATTTCTTAGATATTCCAAATTTAGTCAAACCGCCTGGATCGTTAGGGTGGGAGTGCAAAAGGTCTCCCCCCTCTAAATCTATTATGATTTGAATAAATTTATCAAACATCTACTTTCCTATGCAATAAACGCCCATTGCTGAATCAGTCGCAGTACCAGATAAGTTCTTAGTTAAAAGATTTACCGTTCCAACTGCGTAGGTGTTAAATGTTCCAATTAAGTTAGTATTTGATTGCTCCGAGTAAGTACAAATAATGGAGCTAGCATCTGAAAAATAACTTCCATCAAAATTAACTATATAAGTTCCAGCACTTGATCTAGTAATCGAAGTAATCCCTTCAGCGCCTAGAAGCGGAGTACAAGGAGATACCGAGCAAACTCCAGCTGTAAGTTTCGCAGCAGCTATTTTCATTGCTCCGTTTTCTGCTTTTATTAAGTTTTGTAACTCAGTAAATACTGGAGCTGGGAATGTTTGGTCAGCTTTAAATAAAGTCCAGTTTGTAGCATTCTCTAAACCGTTTTTATTCAAAACAATCGCTACACCGCCAGCGTGTCTACTTTGTATTTTTAATGTAACAGCTGAACCAGCTGAAGCTTGATAAAATCCGCTCATAGTCCATACCGAACCCTCAGTACCGCCGCCTGCGCAATCTCCAGCAGCGTTTGAAACAACAGTTCCAGATCCGTCTACTAATTGAATAGCATACTCTGAGTTTGAAGCGTTACACCCGATGTCGTTAACTATTACTGAAACAAAGTATTTGCCAGATGTATTCGGAGTAAAAACAATCCCTGGCAATTTATTTCCAGCAGAATCTGCACTTACAACAGTTCCAAAACCAGCGTTACTTCTTTGCGTAAATGCGCAAGTAGCATCAGCTGTTGGATCGCCATAAGCGACGTTCGTTCTTGACCAAGAACAAGTTGAGTCGTGAAATCCAGACCAAGATTGACCTGAAGTTTCAAGAGTTACAGCACTTCTATTTGCTGAGGATTCAACTTTTTGACATGTTAAATTAAAGTTTCTGTCTGTTAAAGCGCCGCTTGATCTAGTGTTTAAAATAATAGAGCTAGCTGTAACTGTATCCACATTACAAGTTTGATCGGAGCCTGAAGCTGCTTGAGTTATTGTACAAGTACAATTCGGAGCGCTTGCAAAAAAGTTGGATGTAAAAGTACAAGTAGCAAAACCAGTAGATCCATTTGTACAGTTACCAGAAATAAAATCTACGTTTTCTGAACTTACTACATCTGTTGTAGAAACTTTAGCTGAGAAAACATCTTGAGGCTTTTCTGTAATCATTGAATTACCAGAGCCTAAAAACGCATTATCAACAGTGATTGCTGCTGGATTTACTACTGTAGACTCCAAACACATTTGCAAAGTGTCTGTTGCTGTATCTGGACAATCATAAACTAAAATAGCGCTGGTAACATTATCCCCTGTTGTAGGAGTTAAATTAACCGTAGCCACTTCAACGGCTGTGTCTTTTACTAACATTCTAATGTCGTTAGCCACGCCTGAAGGCCAGCGATAGTAAATTTGAGCCTGACACTTTTGACCGATCATTCCACGCTCTATAGTTGTAGCGTTTGAGCATAAAGTTTGAGCTGAAGCCGATGAGTCCCACACTCCAGATTGAGTTCCAAAAATCTCTGTCGCTGTGTCTGAAACAAAAGTCCCACCACTTGATGTCCAGTTTGCTGGAGGGCTTGATGTTTCAAAGTCAGCATTAAAAGCGGATAATAAGTTAACACCGCCAGCGCCGCCAGATCCAGATCCAAGTTCTTTAAAGGTAGAGCCGTCGTTTGTGAATTCAAGCTTCCCAGTTGTTTTATTTCCACGTACTTTTTGAGTCGTGTTTCTAAAACGAATCTCACCAGCTGGTGCTCCAGACTGAGGTTTCCCGATCACAACTTCATCTGTTTCAATGAAATTCTTAGACTGTGCATATAGCAACGTCGTAAATAAAAGCGTTATTAAAATTATATACATTTTCATATTCTGAACCCCTCTAAAAAAATTAAACCTTAAATCTCTCAACTTTATATCTCATAATACCAACGTAGTTTGCTCCAGCTAAGTTTGTAGAATCATAAGTTAGCTGAACATCGTCTAGAGTCTGAGTGATCTCTAAAGTAATACCAGTATCATCTCCTAAAAAATTACTCTCTAAGATTTCCCAAGTACCGTTTGCTCCAAGATCAACTTTATATCCAAGTGTTAATTCAAAGTATGCCTGAAGGTATTCTGGACTATCTGTTTTTCTATATATATGGCCCTTAATTTTTATACATCTAAAAGCATCGCCCGAGTAAGTTACTCCAGTTACAACAGCATCTGATTGGTTATTTGCCAAAGTAAAGTTTGTAGTGGTATCTGCTGCTGCTGCGTTGATTGAATCTCTTAGCTGAGTATTAACACCTTTTGTTGGAGTAAGTCCTGCTGCTAAAATTACAGCTATGATTTCCTCTTGGATTTGGTTCGCCCAATCCTTTGTTACAACCGTTGCTGGAATGGCATTCTGTGGATCTCCCTGAGTAAAATAACCAGGCGTCCCAGCCGCATCTATTGCTGGCAGCGTAACAACCGCCGTTGGATGATCTATTCTAAACATAACTCTCCCCCATAAAAATTTACTATAAATCGAAAGTAAATATTGCCGCCGTATGAGCTGGCTTAATTTTATTAATCGTACACTCTAATGGTTCATTTCCCCATATTCTTAATGGCTCGCCAACAGTGTTTCTTCCTGTTCTAAAACTAATAAATGTTAAAACTGGACCTCTTATCTCAAAGGCAAAAATCCAGTCTCCATTCGATAATGGATCGCCAGCTCTAGACCTTCCAACTTGAAACGGCCTAAATTCTCTAATTGATATTGTAAACCCAAGTTGAGCTGCGATGTCTATGTAATATTGCTTTGAAATAGAACCCACTTGAGTAAGCTTTGCTAAGATTTCGTCTCTTCTTACTTGCACCGTTCGGTCGTCTACGTTTCTAGAACACTCGTCTGGAAGCCCTAACATTCTCTCCCAGTCTGGAAGCGATTCGTTAGAGTCTCTTGGATCTAATTCTCTGATTAACTCAGCAGACCTTAAGCCAAGCCTTGTAAATTCCTCAGCCGTTGCGTCAACAGTGGAGTAGAAATCAGTGTCTTGATCTCTAGGCCAAGCAATGCCTATTGGAAACAAATCCAAGAGCATTTTTATGTAAGAGCTTTTATCTGTTATAAACATCTATATCCAAGTTATTGTGCCAAATGTTAATAATTCTCCAGCGGCTGGTGTTACGTTAGCCGATGGAACCGTTAAATCGTGGTCACTCTCACCAGTGGCAATAGAAATAGCTTCAGCAATATGAGTTAAAGGCAATACCGCTCCAGGCGATGCCTCTCTTAAAAGCAAATCCTTAAGCTCTTGCGTAACAGCTGCCCTTACCTCTGTTGTGTCTGGGATTACTTCAATCGTAAAATTTAATGGAAGTGCTATGGGCGCAAATACTGTTACATCTGAAGTAAGAGGTCTTCTTGCTTCAATGTAATCAAATACAGTCGTAACCTCTCCAGCGTCTGGAATAATAGAAGGTGTATCATCGTCTCTAACAAATGTGACTCCAACAGTACCAAGACCTAAATAGTTTTCATAAGCCCAAGCTCTAGTAACGCCCGACACTTCCAAGGCCCAAGTTTTATAATCGTTTTCTGTCCCACCTTGGGGAGGTTGTCTTTTTCTAGCAAGAACTCTCTGTCTATAGTCTTCGATATCTTCAATGTCTACTCCTCCAGATAATCCAGGTGTAACCACTGTAACAGTGTTATCAACACCTGTAATTGGAGACACTAATTGCATTTGATTGCCAGTCTCTGTATTTCCTGAAGCGCCCGAAGTCTGTGCTACAACCTCATCGTTTATTGTGCCGCCAGCTATAACTACGTTATTTTGAGTAACAAAAATAAGACCGTCAGACCTTTGAACCTCAGTACCTTGAGGAATGGCTGTACCGTTTGCTCCAGTGAAAGTAATCTCTCCAGTGGCAAATTCAGCTGGTTTTCTAACCACTCCAAAAATAGAACCGTCTCTTAGTAAGTTTTCTTCGTCTGAAGTATCTGTGAAAGCTTGTCTAAAAATCCAATCGAGGTAGCCATATTGTAAGTGGAAAGCACCAGCTAAGACTCTAGATAAAACAAAAACCCAAGCTCTTCTTAAGAAACTAGAGTCGTTATTTAAACGAGTTTTAAAGTCGCTTTCTATCCTCTCAACAAGCTGTTGCAATGTTGGTCTAGCAAAAGCCATCTATTCCCCCCGAGTCGATTCAAATAACCACAAAAATTGATACTTTAACTTTACATCCTCTTTTGGTCGTTGAATATAAATTTGTATCGCTATGATTCCATCCGATGGATAACTTGTCTCGACTTCTATGCTTTGGGCTACTGCGTCAGTTATTAACCATTGAAGGCATTCGGTCGCATATTCCTTAGCTCTTTTTAAAACTTCGTTTGTTTGTTTTTCTCTTTTTAAAATCCAAAGTTTAGAACCAATTTGATCTCCGAAATCAAATGGGAATAAGTCTCCCCACCAGCCTCTACGATATGTTTCTTCAATAGGAAGCTCGTCTGGTAAAACTCTTTTATCTGTAAATAGAGAGATAATAATAGCCGTTCTTAAACCCTCGTCTAATTCAAAGTCCTGCTTTGTCGTATTAAACTTAATATCGAAGAACTGATTATCTATAAAATTTAAAGCTATATCCATAAATTCCCTTTATTACATAGGCTCATTTGGAGCACTTGTTGTACCGCCGCCAGTACCATTTTCTGGATGAGTGTGAGTATTGTAAATGGTCCTGTCTCCAGCCATTGATCTCGTTCCATCACTAACATCGCCTGTAGCCTCTAAATCCCCTAGTATTTTAGCCTTACCAGCAACAGGCGTAACACCAGCTCCAAGGCCAGCACATTGAATAAGGCCTGACACATTTAATAATGGAGTCGTAATTGTAACTCCAGTAGCAGAAATAATCTCTGTCGTTGGAGCAGTAACCTTAGCCTTAATAGACGCATTTACTGTTAGCTCGCCAGTGGTTATTTCTATTTTATTTCCACGCTTTAAATGGATCTTATCGCCCTCATCTGTATAGATTGCGACCTCACCACTAGCTAAATTCTTTACTCTATATCTTCTATCGTCACACTTTATTACGATTCCATGCCCTCTATTTCCACTAGGAAAAGCCACTAACATTTCACCGCTAGGGAGTGGGTTTGAAGCATAGCCGTAATCTTGTAATCTCTCTAAGTCGTCTAACGACTCATCGGCCATTAGTTTTCCTTTTACTTTTTGAATCTGTGTCGAGTCGTCAATGGACTCAACAAAACCTCGTCCAAGTAAATTTATGATTCTAACCTTGTATGAATTTAAAAGCCTTTGAATGTCTGTAATTCTCATAACTACCTACCTGCCAATTCTTTTGTTATTTGGCTAGCAAATGGATCGCCTTTTTCTTTTACCACTGGCTCTGGAAGGTATGCGTCTTTTCGCTCTAATTCCATATTGGCAAATGTCCCAGAGTTACTCTGGTTATACTCAATAGATGTAATTAAAAGATCGTCGTCTATTCCAAGAGATACTGATTTTAATCTTACAAGCTCGTTTGGAATCCAAAGTGTGCCGTCTGCTTTTTTCCAGCCCTTTACGGTCACTTTAAATTTAGAAGCGTCAGCAGCTCTTTTCTTAGCTTCCCACTGAGCCCTAGATCTCGCCTGTCCAGCATTTGCTATACTCTCAGATACAAACATAAATGGTCTGTATCTTTTTAACGACTCATCTTTTGCCGATTGTTTTATTTGAAAGTTTGCAACAACAGATGCAAGCTCTGGTTCGTTTGCAAAATCATTACTTTGGCTTTTCACTGTGTACTCAGAAAACCTATTTGAAAAATCAAAAGTGGCTGAACCAGATACAAGGTTAACCCCTTGCTCGATGTTGGTTGTAGATTTTAATGTGGAAGGTCTTGTAATAATAATTTCTGAATTCTCGTTACTAGTAAATAAATAACCAAATTGCTTTGAAGCCTTATCTAGTATTTCAAAACAAGTCTCCCCTTGAGAGATTGTTAAGTTCTTTACTACCTCTAAACCGTATTGATTCTTTACAACAGTAAGTTTAAATGGAGCTGCTAGTTTTCTAGCAAGTGCGGCAACACTTATATTTTTATTTTTAAACTCAGCTCCAGCATAAGAACAGTCTATGAAGTCAGCTGTTTTATCTCTGCCAGAAACAGAAATAGTTTTAGATGCAGCAGAAATAGAGTTATCAATAGAATCTATGTAGCCAGTGATGAGTTTTACAGAATCAATCTTTAACTCACACTCATCGCCTGGAGCTAGTATCCAGGGAATTCTTTGATTCGACCAATTATCTGTAACGCCAAGATCAAAAGTAGAGGACAAATTCTTAATGGATTTTTTAATTGAAACTGAGTTCCAACCTCCGAATATTTTTCCATTAACAAAAAGCTCTACCTTATTCATCGTTTAATATCTCTAACTCTCTTCCCCCAATAATAAAGCCTGGATGAGAGATCTTGTTTCTATCTATAAGGTCTGTTTCGAATGTAATATTTTCATAGTAGTCGTGAGTCAACACTAGTGAGTTTGTAGTTTGATTATTTTGAACTTTAGATATGAAAGCCAAATCTTGAGCTGGCTCTGGAATAGCTTTAGCTAAGTCTGACATTAATTGTATTTGTGCTTGGTACACATTGTCGTCGTCAGTCTCTAGAGTCTGCTCATCAAGAGCTGCTAGTAATTCTTGTTTTAATGAAGCAGCCTCTTCAGAGGTCTGTAGAGGTATTTCAATTGCTACCTTTGCTGCTTCTACAAAAGCTAACTGCTTTGTAAGATCGTTTAATGATTTTTGGTTAACCGCTTGAGCTACTCTTGTAGGAGTAGTCTGAGGAATTGGTTTATCTGAGCTTCCAAATTTAAAAAACTTCTTTAATTCTCCGAATGTATCTTTAGGTGAGTTAGAAGCACCTTTTAAAAAACCAATACTTGAAGCCATTTGAGCTGCAAGATTACTTGGAGTTTTAACAAGATCTAAAGTCTTAGCGTTTAAGTTTCTAACAGAAAAGGCAAAGTCAGTAGTACCTTCAGAAGCCGACGTAATTCCAGATAAGGAATCAGTCAGCTGTTTTGTAAAGTCCCCGACTTTGCCAGTAGCAGAATCGGTTACAAATTGTGGTTTTCTTAATACAGAAAATTTATCAGCAAAACTATTTTGGCTTGCAGCAGACAAAGCATCTGCTGAAGCTATTACGTTTGCATTTACATCTGCATTTTGATTTGGAAATAATTCTTGTCCAGCCTCAACAAACTCTAGTGAGAATTGAACATATCTTCCATCTGTTTTTGTTTCGCTAAAAGAATAGTTTTCGCATCTTACAATTCTTGAACCTAAAAATGGATGCACCAGCTCGCCTGGCTCAGTTCCATTCTCGCAAGCATTTATTAATTGATCCCTTTGATTAAAGTAGTTATCCCCTAAGATATAAGCTTCTATTTTAAAGCTTCTAGCTTTTCTACCCTTATCCTCTGTGTCTGGAACATCTCTATCTGGAAACTCAGTTACTATTGTACGTCTACCGCCGCTCGCTGTATGAGCCTCAACGAAAAACTGTACCCCTTTAAAGCTTGCTTGTCGTAACTCTTCTCTCCACGCCATTAGAAACCTGCTCCAGAAAATCCAGCTTTAAGATCCATAAAGTCAGCTGGCTCACTTCTTATTTTCGTTCCTTGTGGAACATTTGAGAAATCTAAATTCACTCTATTTTCAGTAATTTGTTTTTGTGTAGAACTGCTCACCTGTCTATTTACTATTTCTCTAGCATTTATTTTAGTAGTATCGGGAGCGGATTGAGCTGAATCTCCCCCACCTATTCCAAAAAAACTTCCAACCATACTTCCAAGGCTTTTTAGTTTTTCCCAAATTCCATCAACCATATCTCTGAATGGAGCAAAGTTTTTATATAAAGCTACGCCTAAAATAACAACACCAGCTACTAATGCTGTAATTGGGTTTGCTAAAATAAGAGCCCACAATGCTGACATACCAGACATAAGAAGTGGAATAACTTTTATGCCTAGGTTAATAAGCTCTTTTCCAAACGAAGCAAATGCAAATGCTGCTTTTCCAAATATAGTTACAGCTAAGCCTCCAGCAATTACATTTGCTAGTCCCATATACTCAATTAAGAATGAAAATATTGGAATAAGAGGCTGTACCGCTGACATTAATCCACTAAATATTTTAGCTAGCCCTGCAATTGTTGAAGGTAAGTTTTTAGCAAACTCTTTTGCAAATGCTACGATCTCTTCTTTATTTTCTGAAATAAAAACTTGAAACTGTTTTGCCATTTCTTCTAATACTGGAAGCATTTCAACAGCGATTGTGTTTCTAAGAGATTCAAAAATTAATTGTAGCTTTGCTAAAGTATCGCCAAAGTTTTCACCTTTTTTAATAGCATCGCCGCCTAAAACAATTCCAGCTGCTTTTGCCTCTTCAGCAAATTTATCTAAGCCCTCTGAGCCTTCAGATAAAAGGCCAGCAAACTTAACGCCTTCTTTTCCAAATAATTGCATAGCTATTTGGTTCTTTAATGTTTCATTTTTTATATTTTTAAATTTATCAGCTAGCTGTGGGAGTACTTGATCAATACCCTTCATTGATCCATCAGCATTTCTAGCAGATATTCCAAGAGCGTTAAATATTTCAGCGGCCTTTCCAGTGCCAGATGCAGCATCGCCTATTGTGTCTGATAACCTTGTAAATAAAGGCTCTACTCTTTGTATGTCAATTCCAGATTGCGAAGCTGCAAATCTTAACTCTTGAAACTTTTCGGCTGTGATTCCTAGCCTAGAGCTTGCGTCTTGTATGTTAGACATATCGTCAACGGAAGATTTTATGAATGCGCCAAAAGCTGCTGAGGCTACGCCTACAACAACACCTAGCTTACTAAAGCCTCCGATTAATTCTCCGAGGAAATTTTTGCCAGCTGAACCAGCTCTTCCAAGCTGTGTTGCAAAACCACTCAAGCCAGAAACCCTAGATAGGTTTCCCATTGATTTTCCAAGGTCTTTAAATGGAGCCGAGAACTTACCTATTTTTTGATTTATCGAATCAAATTTTGCTGAGAATTGATCTATGGCTTTTATGGATATGGCTACCGTAAATTTTTCTGCCATAATTAATCCCCCAAACTTCCCTTTGCACTATCACTCATGTTTTGAAAAAACTCTAACCACTTTACAACGTCTTCAACATATATCTCGTATGTAGAGGCTCCGCTTTTAAACACATAAGCAAATGCAAATACTAGCTCATCCCATTCTCTTGGAGTTCTGGGGAGTCCTCTAAAAAACCTTGTATTACCGTAGCAAGATTTTTTAAATCTTTTAAATCCATTTCTTTTAACGCCTTTACATCAACAGATGTAAGAGCTTGAGTTAATTTTAAAATATTGTTTGTGTCCGAAAGTTTTGAAAGGTCTATGCCCTGTAGATGTTTTACTTTCGGTCTTACAAATTCTAAAAACTCAACAACTCGCTCACCCTCTTTTATAGGGTAAGCAAGCTTCATAGTTTCTACTACTTGTCGTTCCATTCTTAGATTCTCCGTTTAGTCTTTTTGGCTTTTAAAACTATCTAATTTCTTCAGCACTCTCAGCTTCAAAACGAGCTGCAATGTTGCCCTCTTCCGTGCCGCCATTTCCTTCTCCAGCAAACCATGAGTTTCTAAAAACTAATGTTTTTCCGTTTAAAAGTTCTAGCGTAATAGTTGATGAAACAATTGCTTGAAGTGTTTTTAAATCTAAGTCTAAAGAGTCTCTTACTTCCAATTCTAAAAAAGGAATTTGAGGCTTCTCTTTATAACCGTGGACTTTATCACTACCAACGAGCCCCTCTCTCATAGGGCTCCCAAGGTTGTAATTTACATTCCCGATTACATCGTACTCTAGACCGTCTATCTTTAGGGCTCTAAGGCCCGCTCTAATTTTTGCCATTCATTCCCCCTTACAGTCTAAAACCGATTTGCGTAGCTGTTACTCTTAATTGATTGATTAAATCAGGCGGTAAGTAAATGTCGAGTCTATCTCTATCAAGAACATTCCTCTCAACAATTAGGTCTTCCTTGAATTGATCAAAGTTCTCAACTCTTCCTTGCGATTCCCAATCTCTGAATTTAGTAATAGCTTCTGCTTTAATTAAATTCGGAGTTACTACTGGTTGACCAGGACCAAATCTTGTTCCGTCGTCAGCTAGTTTATGTCTTGGATATTTATTTAAAATGTAAGTTCTCCAGTCAAATCTTAGGTAAGACAGGTTCAACATATTTTCTATGTTTAAATAACTAGTGTCAGGTGCTCCAAATGTATTTTCTTGATACATAGTTATAACTCTCTCTAACGCAACATTCCCACTTGGATTTACATAGAATGTAGAAATACCGTCGTATAACAACAAGTTTCTCTCTTCTAGTGTTAATCTCTCAGTTAGTTTTGGAGGTAAAACATTAGTTAGTTGTAGAGTTTGAAGAGGTCTCGGTTGATCGATCGAAGCATGGAATGCAACGAGACCAGCGATACCAGCTGCAAATTCCCAAGTGCTAGTTGGAACTTTATAAGCGCCCATCATAGAAACAAATTGTGAATTTCTACCGTCGCCAAAAGTAATTAGAGCAGACTGACTTAGGTTTTTTGCGCAAAATGCGAAACCGTCGTTTTGTCTAATGCCGCCCCAACGATCTAAAAGCTCAGCTTCTAAATCTGTTAAGCTTGCTGCATCTGTGAATGGGAATGCAATAATGTTATATTGTTCTTCACCCATTGCTGTAATTAAATCAGAAATGTCAGGAGCTAATGTTCCAGCTGTAAATGCTGTGATAGCAAGAGACACTCCAGTTGGAAGTGCTTCACCTTCGTAGTAATTTACTTGAGCTGTAAGTTCGTTTCCATGAACACCTTTGTGTCTAACAGTCATCGTAACTACGTTTGTTGAAACACTTGATGTAACTGGCAATTCAGAGTCTGCGTTAATTGCAGCATTGATTGAAGCAGCGATTGTATTTGCTGTGTCTCCAGATGCAATTGCTACACTTACTTTTTGATCTCCGATTAAAATCTCAGCTGACCCTTGCGCTGTCGCTGGCCCTGTAACAGTAATTGTTGCTGCGGCTTGAACTCCAGCTCCTGGTTCAGCAATTGCTATTACGCTTAGCTGAGTGAAGGAATTGTTTGCGAGCCATTTCTCAGCCATTTTTGCAGCCATAGAACCAGTTCCAAACAATGTTTTTGCTTGGCTAGCACTTGTAACAAGATACGGTTGGTTCAAATTAGCTGTACCGCCTGATAATTTTAAACCAGCGATAAGGCCTTTATAAACTTGTTGAGCAGAACCTTGAACCGCTCTAGTGTTATCAAACTCAACGTACGCAAATGGCACTCTTAAGTTTGAAGGTATTGTGTTAAATGATATTGGCATCCCAATTCCCCCTTAAATTATTATTTTTTCTTTTTCTCTTTAACTTCTTCTATTACTTCTATATTTTGTTTTTCAGATAATTCTTTTTTCATCTCTAACGATTCAATCGTTACTTCATTATCTTGTTGTCTACGCTTCCAATAAGCTGAAATTCTATCAATCTTTAAGGGTTTGCCAGGCTCCATAAGCTTTTTACTTATTGGATCTCTAACCATTTTTCCTTCGCATAATTTTACTAAGAACATCGTATCCCCCTAAGAATCTTTACTATTATGGTAGTATTGGAAGCGTTATAATATCAACTGGTTTCTCAGCAGCACTCGGAGGCTGAACCTCGTACTCCGTTCGAGCTGTTTGGAAATCGTCTAGTGCCAATTGCTCGTCTGGTGCATCTACAAAATACTCAATATCAAACTGTATCCTTGCAGCAACGACTGTTTTAGAGCCGTCCTCAATCATATCCATATCAGTCTGGCCAAGCATCGTATCCGAAACCTTATCATTTAAAGTCTCGTTTCTAAATACTGCTGTCTCTATTTTCTCTGTAATCTCATCCACTACGTCGTCAGCTGATTCAAAGCCTCTAGCTATTACCTCACACGTTAACTGCATCTTGCGATTGTAACGTCTAGGCGCTGTCGTATAAATTTCTGGAGCGTCGCTTTTCGTATAAATTATAACGCAAGGTAGCTCTGTTCTTTCGTCTATCTTAACGGCTCTATTTAAAAATATTCTCTCCGTTGGAACTAAAGATAGAATAGCGGTTTTGATAACCTCTTTAAATTCTTTTCTAATTTCCTCACGCTTAGAGTTAGCCAATTAATCGTCCTTATGTAAAAAAAGCTGAATACCAGCTTCGCCGTCTGGTTGAATCTCTACCACTCGGTAGTCTGTTCCATTTATTGTGACCTCATCGAAATTCTGAGGATAAAAATCTAAGTCTAAAAGCCTTAATCCAAGTCTTGGTTTAACGCTAGCTACAGAGGCACCGTCTAGAATCTCAACGACTTGATAAGCTTCGTCAAAAATTCCAATCAGCTCCCTCTGAGCAAGTAGCTTTGGAGTATAGAGAATTGTAGACGAAAATGTGTCTCTACAAATTCTCATTACATTATCTGTCTTGTCCTGCCAATCGCCCATAAACTCTTTTCTTAAAAAAAAAGGGGAGTAAAGAAATAATCTTTAATCCCCTAGTTCATAACTCCAGAAAGTTAATTCTGGGAATTAAGCGCCTTGTTGCATTAAATAAACTTTTACAGTAGTAGCAGCTGAAATTGCGCTTTCAAAAGCGTATCCGATAAAAACATTTGTATTTGTTTTATCAACATTTTTAGCTGTTGTATCGTAATAAACTTTGTCGCCTTGGTTGATTACTAGTGGAGCTTCTTTTGTAAGTTCAACTACTCCAGATAGAAGTAATTCACCTACTTCACCATTTGCAATTGCCCCAGTAGCTACACCGATAAGATCCACAACTTCAATTGCTTCTCCAGATGCTACAGCAGCTGTTGCCGTGTAAGGCATAACCATTCCTGGTTGTACGAAATTTTTCATTATATCCCCCGTTATTTTTTAATATTTTTAAACTCTAAAAAACTAAGAAGAGAGATTTCTCTCTCTTCTTTATTATTCAATTAAAGACCTACGTGCTTAGCAAGACCTTTGTGATCAATTGCTTTTGCTACGAAATCAAGTCTTGCTTTAACTTCAAGTCCGTCAACATCAAAACCATTTTTTGTTTCGATATAAACGCCACGTTGACCTTGTAAGTATGCAACCTCAATAGTGTCGATTTGTGATGGATCAGCTGCAACATACCATGGTTGTGGAGCAGATACATCTGACAATCTTGGCTCAACAATTAATTGCATAGAACCAGCAAATGGATTTACTTGAGCCACTTGGTTTGCAAGCATTGTTGCAGATAAAACTTGTTCAGCATCGACTTCATATTCTGGCGGTACGATTAAGTAACGAGCCATAACATTGATGTACTGAGCTTCAGCTGCTGAATCAGACAAGCCTTTTTGTTTTCTCATTAATGTTCTAATAGCTTGAAGAGCTGCAACGCTTGGCTTAGCTCCAGATGCTACTAGGTTTCCGTGACCTGCTACGAATAGCGCAAGACCGTCAGCCATTAATGGGTTTGTGTTAAATATTTTATAAACTTCATCTGACTCTAAATCAGCAGCAGATTGACCAAACAATTCAGCTACTCTTGTAAAAGCAGATAGGTCGTCGTTGATAATTACTTGGCGAGTAATTCCAATGATTCTACCGAAAGTTGAAAGGCTGTATTTCTCAGCTGCATCCTTCATTGCTCCACGAGTAAATTCTCCGTGCTCATTAACTTTTTTAAGTTTAGGAGCATCGCCTAATTGAGTTCTAGAAACTTGTTTAAAGTCAGGAACTTCAGTGATTCTTACAAACGGCATCCAAGATCTTGGAGCTTTTTCATAACCAGCTCTTAAAGATTTGTTAGCAACATTTGCTAATACTTCAGGAAAATCTGTTGTGTGGTGCAAAGCTCTTACAGCTAGTTCAGACTTAGAAAGTAGGCCTGTTCTAGTTCCACCTTTTTCAAGGAAGTAACGAGCTAGTTCAACTAAAGAATAATTTCTGAATTCTTGAGCTAATTCGTTGTTTTTAAGAGGTTCCATATTGCCAGTGTGACGAGCCATTAAAGCAAGTTCAGCAGCTTGTTTTCTATTTGATAATTCATCCATATTTCCAGCCTCAACTCTAACTGTAGTTTTGATATCTTGAGCTTTACTTTTTTCAGCAAGGCTTTCGATGATTTGTTTTCTAGCTTCGTCAACAGATACACCAGACGCGATAATTTTGTCTGACATAGAGTCTTCAAATCCAGCAGCTCTTACAGCTGTTTTGATTTCAGATACTTCTTTAAGAGTTTTTTCTCTCTCTTCTTTTCTAACAGCTTCAAGATCAACTTTTGCGTCTTGAGCGATTTCTGGAATTTTATCCATTAGATCTCCCCTATTATTATTGTTTAAGTTTTCTTCTATTACTAAAACTTCGTTTTTTATTTCGTTATTTTCTTCTCTTACTTGAGCTTTATAATCAGCTGGAATTGGAACTAGTGAAATCTCAAATGGCTCCCAGTCAATAGCTCTATATACTGGAATTGCGTCTGGAACTTTATTATCATGCTCAACTTGCATTTTGTGAATACGATATCCAACGGATACGTTTTTGATAATTCCAGTTTTTACGTCTTTAAAAAAAGGCTCTACTTCTTCACGCTCTGAAAAACGAACCTCAGCATAACCAAGACCGTTTTCAATCCAAGCTCTTTCGACTACGCCCATTACTGAGGATAAATCGTATTGAGAATGTGTGTTTAAAAGTGGCGCTCCAGAATTGATTCGATCCATTCTTACTTCAGATGGATTCATTGAAAGAACTTCGCTGTAATATCTCTCTTTTTCCCAGTCGTATCTTTTTACAGATTGACCTGCTGCCCATACAAGAACCGCTGTACGCTTTTCTGAATCAACGGAATTTTCCTTGATGTCAGCGCGACAAGACAATGGCAACAAACTACTCTTTGTTGTTTTCAGCATATTCCCCTTAGTTCCTTTAAAATTAGACGATTACTTTTTCATTCTCAAAAGAATTATCGACAAAAGCAATGAATATTTTAACAAGACCTTGTTCAAAGTTGACTTTCGTTTTTTCTCATAGGTATTTTTATTTAGGAAGCTAAGCGTTAACTACTGACTTTAAGTTTTGGTTTCAAACTACTGATTTAATTCAACTAACAAAACATTAGATTCCAATTGTTGAGCCAAGAAATCCAAATAATTCTCAATGTCTTTAACGTCGACCATTTCTGAATTAATTTTTTGATCAAACAACTTGTTTAAGAAGTTGGCCAAAAGTTCAGAGCACTTCATAAACTTATCGTCTGAATAAAAGTTGTTTTCTAGGCGCAACCATTTTGAAAAAGCTAGGGCTATGTTTTCTAAAACTGGATAAGGGGAGCCTGAGTAAAGCATTACCATATCTCTTATGTCTCTATACTTTTCCTCGGAAACTGTGATCTTATATCTTTTTATAACTTCGTACTGCTTCTTAAAAAAATACTCGTTTCTCAAAGATACCTCTGGTTGCTTTGCCTCATAGAACATTCTGTGATTTGAAATACTAAACTCAAAAGCGCAATGTGAATACTTGGTCCAACCTTGAAATAATCTTATGATCCAACTAAATGGAACGAACTTTTTCTTAGGCTTTACTAAAACAACAAAAAATTCTCTATTCATTTTTAGCCCCACGTCTTTAAAGCTTGCTAGATAAAATCCATAAATTATCTAATTGCTCAGCATTCCAACCAAGCATTACGGCAACCATTGGTACAAGCGAATTGTCTCTAAAAAATTCATTCGATTGACGCCACTCAATTAAAGATACTGATCTTGTTGGCTCTGGCAAAGAATTTAAAGCGGCCTCGATGTCTGCTTCAAAAACGCCACTTGCTAAAAGACCTCGTCTTATTTGTCTCGCCGTAACTGGAGCGCAATATAAAAACAAAATGCCTTTTTTATAAGACCAACCAATTTTAGGCATATAAGAATAATCTGTTATATTAATAACAGCCTGATACAAATGGCCGTCTAGAATTTGGTCTTCAGACTCAAAGTCTTCAATTTTTTTTACTACATCGTCGTTTATAAATGCGAATTTCATTATTCATCCAGCTTTGTTATTTGAAAATATTCAATTTCTTTTTGAAGTCTTAAGATACTATCAAAACAACCCAAATGATTAAAATAAACCTTCTTTTTAAAAGTTCTTCTTTTTCGTAAAGCTGTAACCTCTAGAGCATAAGTTTCCATTCCAGATAACTCGTTTAATAAAAGAGTGCTCTGAGAAACCGTTCCAGTAAAAACTCCAAGAGCCATAGTTAGCGTTGGAGAATCAACTAACGTCTCAACCCAACTAGCTTCATTGACTCTAAAAAGGTTTGTGCTAACAATGGACATAGCACTTACTCTTTGCTCTTTTAAAAGCTGAGCCTTTATTTGAATTCCATCCATAATGTCAGCATTAAATTTTACGTGAATATCTAACTCGTAATCTCGTCTAGATTGTCTATGCCAAGTTCGCTCAATTAGCACATTAGAATGATTTGACGACGTAATTAACTGAGGCGTTTTTTGGCCTAAGTGAATTAAGTAATCACATGATTCTAAACGCCTAATTCGTCTCATTCGCCTACCACTAAACCTATAGAGCTAGCTATTTCCTCATCGTCAACTGGAGCTTCAATCTCTAATATATAATGAGTTAAATCATAAATAAGCGCTGCACTTACAGCTGTTATTTTGTAATAACCATTTACGTCTGGAGCAACACTATTGCTAGAAATTCCAGAAACTAAATTTCCAGCCTTATCTCTTAATCTGTAAGATGCGTTTCCAAGTCCAGAATCTACTCTCTGTCCATTTCTATTGATCCAAAAAGAACACTCAAATTGATTTGAAGCGTTTATATTTGCAATAGCGCAGACTTGAAACAAGTCTTGAACCGCTACCACTCCAGGGGTTGATGTCCCCTGGTATGCTTGTTGAGAAAATATATCTGCCATTTTATGCCTCTTTTAATGAAGGTCTAATGTCTACTCCAGGACTTGAACTAAACGTATATCTAACCAAAGTGCCAACTGTGTTTGGAATCGTTCCAAGAGCAAGCCAACTAACGCCGCTATTTGTTGAGTATTCAAACAATCCAGCGTTTGTTACAGTGTTGTGAGTTACCAAAGTTACGTCTGTTAAATCCAAAGCTCTGTAGTAAAGAGTTGGAACCGTAGACGGATAAGCTTTTTTCAATCTAAATGCTGACTTTGAAGGGCTTCCATTTTCAGAATCATCAACGCTTAATTCCCAGTGCTCTGAATTATCTGTCAGTGAGTCGTAGCCTAAAACGAACTCGCAAAGCTGCGCGTGAATGCTTGTATCAAGAGCAAGAGTGGAAAACAAAATCTTAAATTGTATCTGTGTGCCAGACGCAAATGCTGTTAAGTCTTCAGCAAAAGGAATTGACGTCCAACCGCCACTGATAGAGCCAAAACCACTTGTTCTATAATAAATATCAAGTGATCCCGTGTAATCATAAAGAGCATCGAGCGTTGTTAAAAACTTTAAGACAGATGGATTAAGACTTAAAACCTTTGTTGTTATAAATGAATAATCAAAGTGAGAGTCCGATCTTAAATCACATAAGAAAATACCACGCTGGCCAGTAGAGCCAGTAGATACCCCAATCCATCCATTTTCAACGTCCATTCCTGTAATCGCAGTAAATGGCTGAAATTCAATAGCCTCTGTTGATACACCTTCAAGGTATCTGTTGTTATTGCCGCCGAATATTTTCTCAATTACGTTATTAACAAAAGACTTTATAACAAACACCGTGCCCACTGTGTATATTGCGCGATCAAGAGCGTTAGACCATGTTGCATAGGTTGCTGCTGGTGCAATTATCTGGTTAGGACTACCTAATAAATTCACCGTAGCTAGTGAAGGCCAAGTAACAGCCCCAGTAGTTAGTTCTGATAACTTTCCTAAATAAAGATTTGAGTTTGTTGAAAAAAAAGCGCAGTCAAATCCAGATAAAGGCCCATGCTGTGGCTGCGCAAAATCTTCGCTATCTGTTAGCAAAAGAGTACCAGTTATTACTGGCAAATTGCCTGTTTTAAATAAGAAGCTTGCGTGGCTAGTCCCAAACGCTCGGCCAATAGTTCCAGCGCTAATATCAGTTGTGAAGTTAATCGCAGCGCCACCACTTGTTGCCGATAATTGATAACTAACTCCAGCTACTGCGCTTACAACAAAATAAGTTGTGCCTACAGTAAAACCTGCGCCGCCTGTTAAAGCTGTAAAAGTCACTGGATCGCCGTTAACAAAAGTATGTCCTGCGTGGTTAATTAAGTTTGTTGCCTCTGTGCCAGTAATAGCAAATGTCGTGTATGTGAGCGCAGCACTTGTATCAAACACATAATATTGATGAGTGGCCGATACACCGTTATGGACATACATACGGTTGGAAGCAATATCTAGAACAGAACCAGCGCTTGCTGTATTGCTATTTACGTGAGCTGCTCCAGTGTTGGCCGGATCTTGCATAAAATAAACAGCTTTTTGAGCGTTACCTGTAGCAAAAGGAATTGTCGGAAATCCAATGGGCACAAAATCAGCTAAGGCCAAATTGTTGACAACAAAAGAGCCGCCGTTAATAAGAACAGACCCTGTCGTTGTAAAATAAAGTTTCCAACCAGTTGTCCCAGTGTCAATCGCTTTAATAGAACGATAAACGTGTGTGGTTGCTGCTGTATCTGGCATAGCCACCTGAACTTTGCCCACATAAGCGGTTGCTCCTGTGTCGTAATTAATTGTGTAAAGAGCAATAACGCCAAGTCCAGTAGCCTCTAATTGAAATATAAATACGCGACCGTTTGGAGTCATATAGTGAGCGTTTGGAGCTGGTACAACCGCGGCATCTGTAAAAGCATCTAAGAATTTATTTAATGGAGGACCAAGAGCTGTTTTTGAATCAACAGTTTTAGAAAATGCTCGCCCTTGAACCGTGGTTTTTGTTTGGTCGTAACTTGAAACTACATCGTCAAGTAATCCAGCCTTTATATATCTCATTTTATATCCCCTTTAAAATAACGCTAAAGTATAACCGTCGCGCTTGTAACGAATTCCCGAAGTTGAATATGCATGCGTTTTCCTAACACTATCTGGTGCTAATACTGCCCCAACATACTCTTCTTTATCAATTCTCTGTTTCATAGTTCCAACATCAAGCCAAAAAATAGTCTTTACCAAATTAGTATTTGGATATAGAGCGCTTGAATATGTAACCGTATTTATTCTCTCAGTTCTTAAGCCAGAATCAAGATAAGTTACGCTAAGGACTTTGTCGTATGCCGCAAGAGACGCTAAATGAAACTTAAGCTTCTTATTGGCCCTTGGAATTAATTCCCAATCGGACTGACTCCCCACTAGGGCTATCTTTTGGTATAACTCGCTAGTCGGACCTCGTAAATAAATAGATCCAAGAGAGGCTGCGTCTTGATCGCCAGAATCCCCCCCTGGAATAGCCGTACCATAAATAATATCGGCAAAATCAGTGTCGCTATTTTCAGAGTAGACACGTATTCCATTTTCGGTCTCAAAAAATCTCTCTCCCAATAGCTCCCCCTCGAACTAAATTATAAATACCTATCTAATTTCTTCTCGAATTGCCGTAACTGTAACTCCAGCTGTTGAGGAACTTGCTCTTAGTCTCATTGTTTGACCTGCACCAGTTCCATTAATATCTACTGAAATGTTTAAGTTAAAGTTAGTGCCAATTCTAAGCTGAGCATAAACCGTATCATCTGCTTGCGTAGCGTCTGCTACCGATGTTCCATTGTGAGTTGCAAAAACTTCCATTGATTTAATTCTAGCTGGGTTTGCATCTTCAAAAACGTGAATTTTCCAATGAACCGCTTTTACATCGTCAACTAAAACAGAATCAACTGTCGCCAGAGTTGTTAATGCTGCTACTTGAACTCTTTTAACCGATCTTCCATCAAGTTTTGCAATAGCACTCTCAACAGAGTCTGCATTTGATATTACTGCTCCAGAATTGTTTGCTGCATAACCGCTTGATAAGCTAATTCCAGTCGCAAAATTCCAGTCAACGTCTGCAATCTTATTAATGATTGTTCCATCGTAAACTACAATTGCGCCGTTCTCAAAACCGTCTGCATCTGGTAAATAGTTTTTTGTATAAAAAGTATCGTCTGCAACAAGTGGGCTAGCTGCTGCAACAAACGTAACATCGTCACCAGATACCGCTGAAATTCTAAGTAAAACTGGTGTACCATCTGCGTCTGTTATTACGTGCTTATTTACAACAAATGCTGAAACTGGAAGTGGCGTTCCATTGTCGTCTGTAAATGGTGTAACAACCATATCTCTAGTGCCAGCGCCTTGAACTTCATTCGTAACTGCGATTAAAGATTCAGGTCTCCAGTTACCAACTACACTTGATGAGGTTGGGGAGTTTAATTGCCAGTCTCCAGAGTTACCGTTGTTTAAAATCTTTTGATATAACTCGCCAGTGCCTTCTCTAACATATAAAGATCCAATTGAAGCTGCTGATTGATCTAAAAGACCGTCTGGCGCAGCTGTGCCAGTAAGAATATCAATAAATAGAGCCGAATTCTCTTGATATATCCTTAGACCTTTTTCTATTGCGTGTAAAACTCTAGACATTAATTCCCCCTGCTATATAACAATTCTTGAATACTTTATTTCTAATGTATTAGTAGAATTATTCGTTAAAAAAACCTCTGTGTTAAGACCAGAAAAAGACGCGTCAACAAGCACTGGTATTTCGTCTCCAGTCCTTGCGTATATTTGCGTTCTAGGATTTAAATCGGTTTTTATGAGGAATAATTTTAGACCTTTAAATTTTGAGTCCGTTGGATCGTATATGTTAACGAAATACTCGACCTGTCTTATTTCAGATGTAACAAATTGATCCAGATTTACTGTTCCACTTGGAGCTACTGACTTTGTAAAGACCTCAGAGCCGCCGCCATTATTAATTATAGTCTGGCTTGCACCTCTAACAAATTTTGCGTTAACTCCTCTAAGCTCTGTCCACTCACCCCAAGATCCATCTGCATTTTGAAATCTTAACTTCGTTCCACTCCACTCGTGCTTTGGCGTAAATCCATCAAGGCCTTTTTTACCTTGAGGCCCTTCAATAGATTTTCCATCTTTGCCATCTTTGCCAGGCAAACCCCTAGGACCAATTTTTCCAACGCCGTCTTTGCCATCACGACCATCTTTTCCTTTTATGTTTAAAGAAAAAATCCAAGAGCCGTTTATTTTTTTATATATATCTGAAGATTCTTCGTCTAAATAAAAATCGTTATCTTTTGAATCTGTAATTTCAAAAGGAACACCTTTTCCAGAAAACCAAATGGAGCCCCTAGCTCCGTCTGCTCCTCTGTCACCAGTGTTACCTTGGATACCTTGAGGCCCAACAATAGATTCTCCGTCACGACCGTCTAACCCTTTTGGTCCTATGATAGACTCGCCTGGAATACCTTGAGGTCCTGTCTCGCCCTTAAATCTATTCTCTTTTACTAATGAGCTTAAGGCTTCAACAATAGAAATGGATTTTATTTCTCTCATTAGAGAAAAATCCACTGGAACTTTTTGAATTTGTTTTAAGTTAGATCGCTTCAAATCCATTTTTAGTCAATTTCCAAACTTTGTTGTTTTGGTCCGTAAAAAATCTTTCCTCTGAATCAGCCAATTCCTCTTCGTCGTCTTCGACATCTTCGACATCTTCACTTGAATCATCCACTGGAGCTTGCGAACCAATAGATTGAAATTGACCGCTCTGACTTACTTTTCTTGGATCGGAATCTAAGACTAAATTAAATTTATCTATCTTCTCATTGTCCTCATGCATTTCTTTTAGCACTTGGTCTGGATCATTTCCTAAAGATCTATGAGCTTCGCTGAAACTTATTAAGCCAGATCTCATTGCTGTACTCATTGCCTTTAATTCATTTGCTGGATCAATCATCTCTCTCTTTGGAGGTGTCCATAAAGCTGAAAGTCCATCTGTACTATCGATCTCTCCAGAAATAACAGCTGATTTTAAAAACCATTCAAATGCTTGATCGCAAAATTGAGGAATAATTGTATTCCAACGCCATTGATCTATGTTTCGTTGAAACTCAATCCAACCCATTCGACCGCTTGAGAAATTTACTTGCGAGTAATCGTTTGAAAGTGCCTCGTATGTAATCCCAAGTCCTGCTGCAATTTGTCTTAAGAATGTTTTTACTAATGGATCAAAATCATTTGCACTTGGTGGGTTTGGAAATTTAATATCTCTACCTGGAGGTAATAACTCAATTGCTCCAGGCTCCATTTTGTCAGAGAAATTAAAATTTCCAGCTGCGTCTTGGCCCTCAACATCCGTTACAAATCCAGAAAACGCTGCTGCAACCTTTTGCTTCACTATTGTTGCGTCTATGAATTCGTTTAGGTCTTGCATTGTGATAATACAAGCGTGAAACCAAGGAACACCTCTCACCTGTCCTGGTCTATCTTGTTTAAAGACGTGAATCATTTCACTGGCTGGAATTCTTTTTGATATGTATGTATTTTTACTGATTGCTGAGTTATCGCCTGGATGATTTTCGTAAATATGATACGCCACTCGCTGGCCTTGGGGATCAAACTCAACGCCTTGAATAACTCTGTTCTTTGAACCTTCGTTAAAATATCCGTCCTTTAAATTATCTAAATGATCGGGCTCCAAAACTTGAAGCTTTAAATTAACTCCAGACTTTGACTCCGTTACATTGATTTTTCTAATTAAACACTCGCCCGACTGAACTATAGTATTCATAATTAAAGACTGAAGAGCGAAAAAATCTCTTCGTCCTTCAGCATCGCATTCTTTTGAGTACGCCCATTTTTTCCAGACCTCTTGAGCTGTCTTTGCTCGGCCCATTGCTTTAGCTTCAATCTTTAAAAGTATTCCAGCTCCAACAGTGTTACCAACAACAACATCTACGGCTCTTTTTGCAAAGGCGTCGTTTCTATATAGGTCTCTTGATCGGTCTCTAAGCCTTGATAGCTGTCCATAAGTTTCAGCACTTGAACTTGTAGACGGCGTAACCCAGCCGTCTGTCCTGCGCCCACTGGAAGCTCCGTCGTAAAACCTGGAGCTTAATCTTTTTTCTATGGTTTCCGATACAATCTTAGCTTGAGTACGCTTTAATCCAGCTGAAGGGCTTAGATAACCCACGAATTTATCTAAAAAAGATTTTTTCATCTTAGCCCTTCAGTCCTTTTGAATGTTTCATGAATACTCGGCGCTTATTAGCCTCATCATTTGCGGCATTAATGCCAAGCTCTTGCTCCATTAAGTCTTTAAGCTTAAGCATTTCCTCTAAAGTTCTGTACTGCGTTAATTTATCGCCGTATCTGACGGTAAGCACACCTTGAGATATAGAAATTATTAAAGACTCATACTGTTGCTGAGTAAACATCGTTTTCTCCTACGCCAAGGCACTCATGCAGTGGCCATTTAGATCTTTTCATTCTTTGTCTAACTGTAGAATATTTTAAATTTAATTTTTCGCATAAATCAGTTAAGCAATATTTTTCGCCCAAATAAATAATGTTAACATTAGATTTTCTGTTTCGATTTTGCTCTCCGATTGTCGCCCATCTACAATTTTCTTTAAAGTAACCTTTGGAGTTGTCGATTCTGTCTAATGTATAAAGTTCTGAAGGCCTAATTCCAACGTCGTTTAAAAATCCTTCAAATTCCATCCAGCTTTTGTCTATATACATTCCCTTATATATTATTAAGCTATGCTTAGCCTTACACTGCCCCTTAATTCTTCTCATTAAAGAGGCCCAAGAGCTGTATGTCGGAGAAAACTTTCCGTCTGAGCTATGGCCATGCGTTTTTCTTTTCTCAGAGCTTATTGCGTGAGATTCTTTTTGAAGGCACCCACAACTTCTTATCTGACTAGAGCCAAGGCTTCCGGCTTTCACTATATGGTTCTTAGTTCCGCAGTCGCAGTCACAAAACCAAAAAGTACTTTGGTTTTTAATGTGAGCAAATCCAACGACCGTAAGTCTGTTGAATTTCTGTCCTGTTAAATCTTTATACCTAGGCTTCAAGCCATACCCCTTAGCGATTTTCCCAAAAACTAGATCGTTTGCGTCTCACTTCGTACTTACCACTAGAATAATCGGTTCCAATTGGTTTTTTCTCTGAATTTTGTGAGTTTTCATTAAAATTTTCGACTGTTTCGCTGCTTTTTTCAATCTTTTCGTCTTTTTTAATAACATAATTAGGCCTAACAGGCTGCTTCATTCGCTCAATTCCAAGAATTGAAGCGCATGCTCTGGCAATAACCAGGGTATCTAAGACCTCGTTTCGCTCATATGTTTTAATCCATTCGTACTTTCGATAGCCCTTATGAAACCTAACCTGGACCTGTTCCGCCGTTAATTGTCTGAAAAATTCCTCGTCAAACATTGGGAAATGGCAGTATCCTTGGGGATAGCCGTTTATCATTTCTGATTCGGTTGGTTTATTTAATCTAAGGTGTCCATAGATCTCGTTCTTAATATGGCTGGACCCTATCGACCAAACTTTTATACCCCTTCTTATTTTTCTACCCGACTGGTTAACGTCCACTGCCTTTGGTTGCGCTATTGTTGTTTGTAAATTATCAAACCCTTTTGTAGCCACAACTTTAGTAATAGGAAACTGTCTGCAGAAATCATAAACCGTTTGAGTGTTGTAACCAGAATCTATTCCAGTGAGTTTTATTCCTAGAAGACCGCCTTCGTATTCCCAAGTTTCAGAAATCATAGGTCTTAATCTTTCCCAAGGTCCTGAAACAGATAAGTCCGAGGTGTCTCCAGGGATAACTCTGTAATCTATCGTCCATTTTTCTAAGTTAGGGGACCAACCAACAATGTGCATCTCTAGTCTGTCTTTTTGAACGTCTACTCCAGCCGTTATTAACTCAACACCCTTTGGAATTGTATTTGTCTTATAGTCCTCTCGCTTGTCGTAAAGATTTCTCCACTCTGGAGCATCTCCCTTTTCTTTCCAAGTCTCACCTAGAACTGTATTCACGAAAGTCTTTAATTTATCTTGAGAATTTTTAGCTTCAAGCCAATCTCTTACAGCCTCTCTCCAAGAATACCAACCAAGAGGGGAATAGAGAGAGTTTATAAAAAACCCAGCTTTTTCAGAATTCAAATTGGCCTTAATCCATTTTCCATTCTCTAGCATTTGAGTTTTAGACGACTCGTCTATTACGCAACCGTTTTGCTCGCATACTAAATAAACTTTGTCTGGTGATTCTGCATCCCACTTTATATTTTTCCACTCTATGGTTTGAAAGTGTTCGCAGTGAGGGCAGGGCACATAATATTTTCTTTGATCGGACTCGTTGTAATGTTTTTCTATTTTAGATCTTCCACTTATTGTTGGAGTTGAGGTCATAAATATTTTTCTCCTAGAATACGTCCGTGTTCTAGCTTTCGCTAAGTCAATGGGATCACCTTCACCCGATGCATCGGCTGGGTACGCATCGATCTCATCCAAAAATAAATATCTAGCTGGTAGAGATCGCAAGCCAGCACTTGAGTTAGCACCAGTCATAACTAGAATCCCGCCGATGAATTCTTTTGATAAAACTGTGTTGCCAGAGTCGCGCTCTCTACTTGTTTTTACTTTTGCAGATAATCTTTCTGACTCTTCTATTAAAGTATCTATCCGTTGCTTTGAATATCTTTTTGCTAACTCAACAGTGGGTTGAACGCAAAGCATCGGCCCTGGAGCGTGGTCGATTACATAGCCAATCCAGTTATTTCCTGTTTCACTTTTTCCAATTTGAGCGCCTGCCATAAATACAATCTCTTCGGTCGAGTCGTATGCTGACAGAGTATCTAGAATTTCTTTTAAATAAGGGGTTCTTTTTGTGTGCCATTTGCCTGGCTCAGAGCTGGCCCTTTGAGATAAAAATCTATACTCATCTGCCCACTCGGAAACGAGTAGTATCGGCTCTGGCCTTAGGCCTCCAATAAATCCTTCTAGGTATGGATCATAGTTTAAGTTTTCCAACCGCTAGCTCTTCCAAGGCTTCTATCAATGCCTCTGTTAACATAAAGTTTATTTTGTTTGGATCCGTTTCAGCTGCCAACTGATAAGCTATTTTATTTGGAACATTTAAAATATTCTCTCTCACAATCCTTGCTGTATTAAAAGCTGTTATCTTTACTTTTTCTGCTGAGATAAGTTTCCCTAATTTTTCTTCGTACGATAATTTAGAAAGCCTCGCTGTGTAAGCTTCTCTTATAGATCTTGATTGGGCATAGGTTGCCGCCGTCGTTGGGACCGTTTTTGTATCCGTGCTCGGATCTTCATTAGCCTCTTCCCTTAAAGCCACTTGGATATCAACACCTTTATTTTCTTCCCAGGCCTTGTTTGCTATATCCACATCAATTTTACGGTTTCCTTTTTCGTCCAGAACATAGGGTATGATACCTGAGTTTAGACCTTTAAAAATTACATTTTTGTTTACGCCTCTAATTCTTGCGTACTCCGATAGTGAGACTAACTTAGCCATTTGCACCGCCCTAATCATTTTAAATGATATCCCATAAGTAGACTGAAAGCATTAACCTGTAAACATATTTACTCGTACTTCAGATATCATAAATAGCATTTGACGATTTGGACCATTGGTAAATATGAGTGTAAAATGGTATAATGGATAGAGAGGTAAATATGAAAATGAGTCGTATCGACTATTTTAATACTCTAAAAAAAGATCCATACTATAGCAGACTGTGTCCCAAACTAAAACCGTCTGACATAGATGCCATACTTTCCTTCATATCTCATAATGATGCGCTAGGCTACTCCGAGTTTGAAGAGCGTTTAAATAGACTCTATATAGATAAGGAAAAGCCTAAAAACTGGAAACTCATCCTAGAGATTTTGATGATCTCAAATAGAGCTAAGGTGTAAAAACGCAATGCTCCGTCTTGGGTTATAACTTCCAAAGTAAATAAAAAACATCTATACCCCTAGTAATAATACTAGGGGATTTTTTTTTGATACTCACAATTACAAAATACTATTTTGATGAGATAGCTAGCGGTAGAAAAAAAATAGAGTATAGGAAAAACATATCCTATTACAGAAAGAAGTTTAAAAAACCAGTACCATTTATCAGCTTTCATTATAGAAAAAAAATATATCTAGACTGTATGATAAAAAAGATAACTAAAATAAAAAGACCTAAGAAACTAGCTAACAGTATTTTTGTAACTACGCCCTACTGCTACGCTATACACGTCGAGTCTTTTCGGATAAGAAACGAAAAATAAAATACTTTACATAAAATAGTTTAGCATCGTTTCTTTTTTTTGTTTTTGCCTCATCATTTACAATGCCTCCAACTTTTATATATTTTCCAACAGCTCCCATTTTGTTTGATGTGACGTCTTGGACAGAAAGGAGCTGCCATTTTTTATTTTTCATTCTAGCTTTTAGCATTGCTACGCTCGTAAACTTAGCTCGTATTTCGTAACCCTTGTTGCTCAAATACTCTGACGATATGTCTACTAGTTTTATTCCAAGGCCTAAGCCAACATAGTCTGGATGAATAACCACTCTGTTTGAATG
Organism: bacterium ADurb.Bin212; assembly: GCA_002070055.1. GTDB lineage: Bacteria > Patescibacteriota > UBA1384 > XYA2-FULL-43-10 > XYA2-FULL-43-10 > MWCM01. The sequence continues at coordinate 41,335 of MWCM01000012.1, forward strand.
TAACATTTTTGAATTTTTGAATGCGTATCTAGTGAAAGCGCAAAAACCTATCTGGTTTTCTCCGTCAAATAGTCCGAATGTATATCTAGTGTCTGGTGCAATGTTGTGGCTTAAATAATGATACTTGCTAAAATATTTCCAAGTGGATTTGTCGCAAGGTCTGACTTCGAGCCGAAGAGAGTCTTGACGCTTATGCGACTCGACTTCTCCACTCTTTTTTCTATTCACATAAGTAGACTTATTGCAGTCTATTATAAAATCTGGATTTAACCAGTCGACAACATCGTAGTGACAACTCAAGAGCACTATCTTTTTTTTATTTTTCCTGACTTCCTTTTGTATTGTGTGACTCATAACCTTGGCCACAGTTCTATCAACAACAGAAGTCCATTCGTCTATTACAGTAACATTTTCTTTCGATAAAGATAATTTAAGAGCGGCTTCTGCTCTTGCCTTTTGACCATTGCTTAAAGTTTTCACTGGCCTTAGCCAACATGGAATAGAAGTAAGTCCCATTCCAGTAAGATTGTTTACGCATTCTTCGTAAGTAACATCTTTTTTAAATTGATCTATTATAGGGGTATCCAGGTCTAAAACATTTTCCTCAAAAGAATTGCCAAATATTTTTCTAGCCAGCGTTGTTTTTCCACTCCCGCTTGCGCCAAGAATTACTCCAATATTAAAATCTTGTAACTCGTCTATCGTAATATTTAAAATATGTTTCGATTTTGTAGATGGATCTAAGTTTACTGAGTCTGCTGCCTTTTGACAGCGAAATGAGTTGCCCATTTCGCATTCTAATTCTACTACAATATCTTGCATTCCAAACCGTTCCTTTTAGACAGCTCCTCAAATAAATCTGCCTGTATATTTTCGTCCGAGCATAGCACCATTACTCTGTACTCATTCTCTAAAAAACTTTCTACCGCTTTGGATGCCGAAGCTGGAGTGCTTTCGTTTTTTTTTCTATATGAGCCCTCTACAGATATATCCGAGGGGAGGTTGTTTAATTCCTCATCTGTGAAAGCTGCAATGGATAAGTCGTATCCCATTTCTTTTAAAGAATGGAGTTCCTCGGCTAATATGTCTATATCCCAACCAGCCATATCAGATAATTTATTATCTGCTATTACATACGCTTTTTTTTGCGCCTCGCTCAAATGATCTAGGACGATCACTGGTACTTCTTTTAAAGATAGTTTTTTAGATGCCTCTAGTCTGCCATGCCCTGCTATGATGCCTTGTCTAGAATCGACCAGGATAGGATTGGTAAATCCAAATTCAATAATGCTAGCGGCTATTTGATCTACCTGAGCCTCGGAGTGAGTGCGTGAGTTTTTTTGATACGGAATTAATTTGTCTATAGGCCAAAGCTCTATGTTTTTTGCCATCGAAATATTCAAAAACCCTCCAAAAACTAGTGAAAAATGACTCGTACACCCCTTAAAATGTCTGACGCTAGATGTTACCTGCGCACTCAACCACC
>MWCM01000013.1 GCA_002070055.1 bacterium ADurb.Bin212
TTTTAACTCGGACTTAAATGAATTATTTGGCAGGTGAATTGCTTAGTGATTCTTTCCAGCGGCTACTTAAATTATTTAATTTGGTGGCGATTGAATAATCGATAATATAGTGGTCTTTTTTGATAATAGCTCCACCGATAATATCTTTGTCTATTTTAATATCAACAATGACTCTCTTTCCAATATTTTTTGAAATATTTTCAGCCAAGAGGTAAATATCTTCTGGCTTTAGTTCAATAGCACAGGTAATTTCCACAAAATCAATTGTTTTTGACTCAGCAATAAATTCCTTGGCAAACACAGAAAGGTGAGCAGGATCAAAAAGCCAGAGATTGTCCTCTTCTATCATAGACTGCAAAAAACTCTTTAAATCTTTTGAGGTAATTCGGTTCACCTCTTTGATGGCTAAGCTTTTTAAATGTTTGGCATCGGGTGTTTCTGATGCAACTGATTTATAGCTAATTCTGTCTTTGAGGTATTCAATATCAAAAACAATCTGGTTAAGATCGCTTCTTTTGGAGATTCTGGATATCAACTCATTTACTAATCTTTTTACCTCTGATATCATTTTTAGTCGCCCTCAACTTCCTGCAGCGCCTGTTCGATTAATTCACGATGATCTGAATAATTTAGTGATTTTGAGATGACTTTTTTTGTAACACCCATTACCAAATCCACCATTTTGCCTTCAATTTCAGCCTTTTGCTCGGCGACGTAACGATCGGCTTTTTCTCTGGCCTCTTTCTCTATCTCTTTGGCTCTTTTCTCAGTTTTTTTAACAATCTCCTCTGCCTCTTTAAGATATTTTGTTGGGTCAACAACATCTTTTTGTGACAGCATTTTTTTGTGTTTTGTTTCCAGCCTGGCCAGGATAGACTTAATTCTTTCAATCTCCGCTTTTTCTTTGGCTTTGCGTTGGGCTATCTGCACCATATAGCGTTCTCTGATCTCCAGAAACTTCAAATCTGCCATTTTGTGGAGCTTCTTTTCGCGTGAATTGAAATAAAAGCCAAGACCAAACAGGCAGATGACTGTTATAATTATATTAACTAAACTTAACGACATTTCCCCTCCGTTATGCCGGTTTTGTAATAAGATAAGCGACAACTACTGAAAGCACGGCTGAAACAAGGCCCAAAAACAGTGCTATATACATATTAACTTGAACTTTGCTTCTTGCCAATGGGTTGCGACCAATAGCCTCTAAGCCTCTGCCTGCCATCCATGCCATGCCGAGGCCGGCACCCAAAAGGCCCAAACCGGCGGCGATAGCGGCAGCAAAGTATTTCATATACCCAGATGTCCCTCCTTCTCCTGCGGCTGAGGCACCTGCAATTTTCATCGGGTCACCGGTTACTTCAAATGTGTTGCTAACGCCGTTCATACTCGGAGAGATCGCATCAATCACAACGTTTTTTTTGCCAACCGAAATTGTGACTTCTCCGCTCCACACTCCTCCCTGAAAATCACTTATTGCAGTCGGGATAATTGTATTGGTTGAATCGCGCAAAACGACTTGATCGCTAAAATCGGCGATAATGTTATCGGAATTATCTTTGGCTGTTATGGTGATTTTAAACGGTTTCCCTGCTTCTTGAGGAGATGGGATATCTTCAAAAACAAAGTATCCTCCCGGAGATGGCCTGGAAGAGACCGCGATCTCTGAAGTCTTATTTATGTCTCCCTGTGTGGCTGTTACCGTAAGTGTGCCATTGCCAGGTTTCCCTCTTAATATTACCTCTGTGTTGTTGCCGGTGTTGCCGGCAAGTTCCCCGACATCTCCTGCTAAAGACCACGAGTAGTTAACTTCGGTTATGGCAAAATTGTATTTATCATAAGCAACGGCGTTAACTAAATTTCTGGTATTGGTTTCTGCCTGAATGGCGTTAGGAGATATTACCACATGATCCAAAACGCCTTGATCGGGTAATTTTTTATTTTGTTGGCTTAATGTGTCCAAAAAGTTTTGAATGGGGGATAGATCAACATCAATAATTTTTCCACTCAAATCTCCTTCGCCTCCGCCCCCTTCTCCTTCGCCGCTTCCGCCCTCTCCATTGCCATCACCGATATTTTCGTTAACAACAGAAACAGAGGCAGATACGCCTATGCCGTTTAGTTGCGTTGCGGCACGGACAGTGTTGGGATAATTACCCGGTTCACCGCTTGCGGTGAAAATACCATTAGAATCAATTGTGCCTCCGCCGCTTGCGACGCTCCAGTCAATTGCGCCGAGCGTTACGGTATTGCCGTATTGGTCGAAGCCAGCGACTTGAAATATCTGCTGAGCTCCTCTGGGTATAACCGCCAACATTGGCGTGATCGAAAGTGTTGAGAGTGGTGCTGCAATAGCATTACCATAAAAGTTTACAGGGTTAACTAAACCAGCATTTAAGCTGGCAGTCACAGTATATGTGCCGGTTTTTGTACCAAGTGTTAGGGAGGTAGAGCAGATACCGTTGTCATCGGTTAAACCGCTATTCGAAGAGAGTGAATAGTCTTTTGAATTTGCGGGAAAAGAGGATATCTGAAAAATTACCCCCATATTCTTAATGGCGTTGCCAAATCGGTCCATAACTCTAACAGATAGGGCGTTCGGTAACATAGTGCGGACTCTGTTGGATTGATTATTACCTCCATAAATGCCCATAAAAATCTGGCGTGAATCCGGTAATACAGCAAAAGTGTTACTAGTTTTGGGAGAGAATCCTGCTTGAGCAACCGTTATGGCGTCAGATTCATTGGCACGAGTTATTGTGACACTCCCATTAAACTCGCCGTTCGCCATCCAAACTTGGGTGGGGGAGATGGTTGATGTGGTATTTTGAAAGAATATCCAACCATTGTAACTGCTTAAATAACCAACATCGGGGTCATAGGCTCTAACATAGATATTAAAGGGAGTGCCTGCCACTCTTGGTTCCGAGGCAGGATCGATGGCAAAAACAAATGAAGATGGCTCATCGGCCATTGATTTTAAAGGTGCAAAAATATAGCTTATTGGAAAAAATAATATTAAATACCAAAAAAATATCTTTTTAAAAGTCGAAAAAGCTTTCATTTTGTTAAACCAGGTTTTCATTATTGGTTATTACCAATATTTTACCAATTTATCCCTGCCAATAAAACATCATAATTGAAAAGTCTGCCAAATTTATAATGCTGTCGTTGTTTATATCGGCAGACTTTTCGTTAGTGCCCCAGTAATAAACTAAAATCGAGAAATCGGCAAGATTTACTGTGGTGTCGCAATTCAAGTCGCCTTTGCTCACATTACAAACGGGCTCTTCTCCAGGATCTGTATCACCGTTAGAAACCCTAAAAAAGAGAGTATTAGAAAACAAGCTTTGAGTTCCCAACAGATCTTGAACCAAAGAGTAAAGTTTGTGATCTCCCAACTCCATATCGATTGTGTCGGATAGTAGATACTCGTAATCACCATTTTCATCAACAGTGACCTCAAAGCTATTTACCGGTGGTTCGGTCATAATAATTGTTTTGTAACCAGGTGTGCCCCTGCCGGTTATCTGAATAGCCTCTCCTGGAGCGATCTGATTATTATCAATCTCTATTGTTGGTGGCAAAATGATGTCGCTTACTGTGGTTAACTCGTAAGCTCTGGTAAAAACCTCAATCACGGTTGGTGGGGTGGTTCTATCGTATATATCATTGCCACTTATTGTTATGGTGTGCATGGTTTCTGGCATGCCGGGGAATATCTGAGCAAAACGACCGTTATCGTCTGCTACAGTGGTGCCAATTGTGGTGGTGCCGGCGGCAAAACTTACAAACATGCCAGGTGAGCCATAGCCGATAATTCTTAGCATGCCGATATCGGCTTCAATGGCTGCTGACACAACAACCGAGCCAGTGGTCTTTGTGGCAATCACTCTAGTTTCGTTGCGTAAATTCAAACCGTCAGGGTCATCTGTTATGCGCAGATAAACATCAAAGGCGTCGGGATGGGGAGGGTTATTTGCTGTTATGCCGTATAAACTTATGGTTGCCCCGGGGTTAAAAGAGATACCAGTAATTCTGACAAATGTTGCAATGGTTGTAACTACTGGAGTTCCGGTATAATCGCCGGTAATCTGGGTTGGTTCGGTGGGGTTTGTAAAAGCTGGGAGATCAATAAATATAAAATCATCAGGTTGAACCGGTAAAGAGCTGACCGGAAGAGTAAACCTGATGTTATGAGTAGCTATTGCCCCGAGGACATTTGTATTGATTGTGTCTCTGGCATTATCCAGCCCACCAACAGCTTTGACACTAACAAAATAAACTGAAAATAAAGACAGAATTACAAAAAGGGCTATCTTTTTATAAAATTTATATCGCAATTAAAACCATCCCCTCACTTAACAGGTAAATCACCTGACGGCCAGTGCTATTTTGTTAGGTTGTGCAGAATCCTCTTGACTTGTTTTCTTCCGAAAATCAAGATAATTATTAGAACAAAAATCCCGCCCGCAACATAGCCTAAGTACTTAGGGAATACCCAAAATGAAACAGACTCTGACAGGGGCTTGTTTTGCTGACCATATGTGGCAACTAAAGTGGCGGTATAACGGCTAGCCAGTGATGCGCTAAATTCCCATCTGGTATCCATTTTTCTGATTGCGTCCGGTAAGACGTTTAGACCATTCAATGGAATCTCTGTTACTTTTTGACCAAATATATTGGTAATAACAATTGTGCCTTTGGGGCGAATATGATTATTACCGGCATTTTTGACTCTTAGTTCAAAATTTACCGGACTTTTTTCGTAATAATTTTCATTAGTGGTAAAGGATTCGACGCTGGCTTCTTCTTTTACATTGCCCGAAACACGGAGCAATATTAAAGAACCGACACGGCTGGCAACAGATGCACCACTACCTTCGGTTTTTGTTTCGCCTCCCATCTTTACTAGCACAGAGCAGTAGTGTCCGCCTGGTTCAGCGTCTTTTGGGACATTTATAGAAAAAGCAACCTCTCTTTCGGCGCCAGGTTTTAGAGAGAAAGAAGATGGAGTAGGAGTAACCCATTGTGCCAAAGAGTAGGTGGTGCTTGGTTGACTGTCATCTATTAAGTTTACTTGACCTTCTTCTCCAACTGCCTGAAAGTCTTCCACCATGATTGTATAACTTGTTTCTACTGCGGAGTCGTTTCTGACACGAATCTTGTCGGTGATACTTTCACCGGGGTTTGCGTAGAGCTCAAACGACGGTGGGATAACACTAATCGTCCTTCCTGCGGTATCCTGAGCCTTGCTGGTAGTAGTGTTTGTTAGTGAAATAAACGCAATAAAAGCAACGGCAACAGCGCAGGTAATCCTTTTTAGCATAGATTCTCCTTTTTCAAAATGCATTTTATACTCTTGATTATAATCATAATTATAATACCTATATTTTTTGTATATTGTCAATCAAAAATTGAATTTTGTTTTCAGTTCAACATAATTAAACCTTTTTCTCCACGTTTTCCATAGTTAATTCACTCTTAACCTCTTTAATATCTTGAAGGTATTGAGCCTTACCATCTGCTCCTCTTTGTTCGACGATATCAAGCTTGTTTTCCAAAACGGCTAATGCACCTAGCTGCTTGTTCATAATTCTTTCAATTGCCAAGTGGCGTTTCTTTTCGTTTAAGTATAGCTTTAAACCTAAAATAATTATTATCGCCAGAAGAATTGATGTGGGAAGTATGCTGGACCAAAGAATGCTGTTGGCTCCAAAAATACCCTTAACTGTGGCGTTATTTAAAATTGCTTCCGCTTTTTGCAACGGCTCTTCGGGGTCTGAACCTTTTCTACCATTAACTTGAGCGATTGAGCCAAAAGAGGTGCTGTTGCCAGGCGAAACATCGGATTGTGAAGTTGGAGTAGTGTTGCTTGGGGCAACAGTTTCTTGCAGTGTGGGTGGGTAGAGAGTAATTGTTTCTACTTCCGGTTGCACCGGATCAACGTCTTCTGCGCCGCTGGTTAAAACATTAATTGTGAGAGAATTTGAAGTAAAGCCTTCAATGGTTTGACCATTGAACATAATCCAGATGTCTTTTAGAGTAACGGCTGTTGTACCTTCGGTGCGACCTTTAAATCGTAAAGTCGTCACAAGTCCATCCGCTCCGACATATCCTCCTTGGGTATTGGCACAATCTATTCTGGTGAAAGACTGAACGGCACACAGCGGAACCACACTTCCGGCATGATTGAGTTGTAATCCCTCTAGGGTTTCGGTGGAAAAATCTATACCAAAACCAATTGCGTTAATTCTTTCGCCTTCCGTGTTGATTCGAACAGTAATTTCGGTTGTTTGATCTTTGTTAATGTAAGCAGATTCAGCAGACAAAGTTAAAGACTTCTCTGCGTGAGCGGAATCAGACATACAAAAAAATACCAATAATGCTACCGGCCAGAGCAAAAAGGGGAATAAAATATTACTTTGTACCCTCCTCATAAACCTGCTTTTATTTTTATCTCTTTGTTGGGGAGATCCCTTAATAAATTGGTGCCTTTGCCGTCGTTAGCCAAGACCATACTTTCTCCAGAAAGAGACAAAGTAGTGTTTTTAATAGCTTTAGGATAAAACTCAATTACCTGGACTTTGTTGGTGCCATTAAAACCGGGATATGGAGTCCCGCATGAAAGCTTAACGTAGCCACTAATATTACTGAAGACATTTTCAGGGTAGAACTTGCAGAAAGAATTTGTGGTGTCTGTTTTTACCACCTCGAGAACATTGCTGTCGAAAATCAAGTAGCTTTGAACAGCATTAACATAGTTATTTTGTGTGTTTAGGCGTATTTCAACCAGAAAGTTTTTTCCAACTCCGTCTATCTCGTCTGGAGCTTCAATTGTTAAGGCCGAAACCGGCTCAATACCCCTCAATTTATTTAAATCAACTCTAATTTTGGGATTGGGCTTAAAAAACAGAACATAAATCAAAATAACCACAAAAATGGTTGCTAATATTACGAACTCCTTGGTTTTGATTATTTGAAGAGTCTTTTTCAAATCTTGGTCCGTATTTTGATTAAAGCATTAAGATTATTATAAATGAATAACCATAAATAGCCAATATTTTTAACTACTAGGTAGCCATGATATTTTTGATATAATGATAGCAGATGAGGAAAATTTATATAATTTCTGTTTGTTTACTAGCTGCAGCGGCGGCCTATTATTACATCTTCTTCTTTGTTAATAGAAGCGTTTTTGATGGTCTCTTGCAACAAGCCTCCGAAAAAGGAGGGGATTTTTCGCAAAAAATAATTAATAACGAGGATAATTCAATTTCTTATTTAAGAGAGAACTTCTGTTCGTATCGGTCTAATTCAAAAATCATCGATGAGGTCGAGGATATAAAGAATATCAATCTTAACGGGAATGCGGAATCTTTAGAGTTGAGTTCGGAGAACTATGCAGGCAAGAATTCAATAAATTTTAGTTTGAGTAACCAGACAAAGGGCGACAAGGCAATTATTGAAAGAAAGTCTTTGTCTTTGGACCTGTCAAGATGGAAAAAAGATGGAATTTTCTCTGCCTGGGCAAAATTTGAAAAACCGGAAGATATTAGTTCTGTAACACTGATTTTGGAATCGAAAAATGGAGCAAAACGGATCTATAACGAATTACAAAACGTAAACATTAACGAGGAAAATAAAATTCGTGTGAATGACCCCCATCCCGACTATTCGTTGCCGGAAGGAGAGAATCAATATTGGCAGGATTTTCAGTTGGTTTACGGCTGGAACTATCTCTTTTGGCGAGGAGACCAATATTCAGATTCAGGAGATTTTTTGGTGAATCAAGTTGTGGCTTATCAACTAAACTTTAATTTGAGACAGGATTATGCTTCAGGCAAAAAAATTCACGTTGATAATGTTCGGGTAAGCGACGGAGTCCAAAAGAGCAACAATCCTTTGGGCGGCAACTGGTATGCACCAAACGGTATGCCCCAGTATGGAGTTTTTGATTTGTCAGGAGAGCAGGAGTGTAATTTACGCTTGATTAATGTGCGTCGTGAACAATATCCTAGCAACGGCGACCATGCCAGAATTTTGAGTAACTATACTACCCCACAAAATTTTGCTTTTAAAACCAGATTTAAAATTATTGACCCGGCACCGGGCTATGTTAATGAAAATAACTCATACTTAAGGTTTCAGTATAACTTTGATGATGAATATGACCCAGGGCACGATTGGTTCGGAGCATTTATCTCCTTTGAATACAAAAATTTTGGCTTAATTAGTGTTGAGCCAGTGGAACGCTATACTAAGCAACGCCAAGAGCCGGAAAACTTTCCTTTTTCTGCAAGAAAGCACTTTGTCTTTGACAAAGATAAAGAGTATCAAATAGAGTTGGTGGTTAGGTCAAACAAGGCTCAGGCTCACCTGTATCAGGTCTATTCGAATAACAAACTGAAAAAAATTTCCAGTGTTTCTTATGATTTTAAGCGCCCCAGAAGCGATATTGGCCGGCCTTTTTCTATCGAAACAACAGGGTCATATCACATGTTAATTAAGGAGATAGAGATACTTAATTTGGAGCTAATTGAAAAGGATATCAAATGAGCCAATACAAGTACAGGATTTCTGCCAAAGGTTTCTATTTTAATAAGCAAAACCAGGTTTTGCTGGTTAAGGGAAAAACTTTGCATAATGGAGAGGAGTTTTGGAGTGCGCCAGGCGGTGGCGTAGAAGAGGGAGAAAGTATATACTCTGCTTGTGAGCGGGAGTTGGTTGAGGAGACGGGCTATTTTGGAAATGCTCAAAAAATTGTTTATTTGCAAGATTTTCAATTCCAAGATAGCGGCAGAAATGTAGAGATTTTTACAGTGGGCGAGATTGATGGGTCGAAACCACCTTTAGCCGAACATGATCACGAATTTAGTTTTTTCGATCAAGGTAATTTTAATAAAATTACCTTTTTGCCAGAAGGTATTAATCCGTTTGAGCTTCGCGAACACAATGGTGCGAATTACGGCACGTATCTTAACTAAACATTTATTAAGATTTCTACTGGTTTTATTTAGAAGTTAACAATTCTGGCAAATTTTGCCATTTAACAAAAAAGGAGAAAATTTTGGAGCCTGTGCCTGGAGGATATTTGTCGAGACATCTCGAACCAGAAGAACATGAAAGTGCAGATGCAAGCAATTCAGAGGATGATTATGGTTTAAACCATCCACTTTTTGATGGTGTGGAAACCGATTATCGAAAAGAGCAGGGATTTATCTTTGAAAAAGACGGACAGTCAATTGAGGCCCAATACCTTCCTTTTTCCAGAGATGAAACCGACCGAATGCTTCTCAGGCTACGATCTGCCCGCAACGAGGTTGATTCCCCAAACCTGGTTGAGCTAATCGAAAAGATGATAAAATTCTATTCTACCGGAGCTTATAATCTTGAAAAACTAAAAATCCAAAAAGATGAAAATATCTTGGACATTGGTGGTCTCGCTGAGTCAGTCGGTGCTTCAATTGTATTCAATCCGGATATCGAATGCGAGGTAGATAGTATCGAGCCTTCGGGCAGAATACTGTCTTCAGGAGATATTGCGAATCTCTCTACTGTCGTGAAAATATTACATGAGCTAGGGCACCTAGAAAGGTCTGGCGAGGAATCTGTCGGTGCAAGAAGGAGATATTTAAAAAGAGAGAGCATAACCGAGTCGGAAGCGGAATATATATTACGCTCCGAGAGAGATGCCTGGGCTTTTGCTCTGACGAAAATTAAGCCGTTTTTAGGAAAAGATCAGCGGGGGGCCGTTCTTAACTTCATACACCGACACTCTCTAAGTTACTATAGCGACAACATTCGAAAACAAATTGCACCCAAATGGCGTCTGATCTTGCCACATCTGTTGGAGTCTTTTTCCGAATAAACCAAAAAACCACTAAAAAAGTGGTTTTTTGGTTAGCTAAATGTTTTGAGCCTTGAGGCTAAAGTACTTGAAGTGCGATTCGAATACTCGTTTCTCAAGGCCCGGATAGTAAATCCCGGGACTCGTGAAAAATCTAAACCTGATAACGCACTCGGTATAGATTTTGGCCTTTGGACGGCTAGCTTGTCCTCGTGCCGGAAAACTTATTGTAACAAAGTTTAATGTTATGTGTCAAAGGTCAGACTTGGGGAAAACTGGCAATAAAAGAGTCTAATTCCTGAGGTAGTTTTGCAAAAGATGTAGTGTTTCTTTGTCTGAGAGTATTTTTTTAAACCAGAAAGTATATTTCTCTGGATTATCTTGGATATTTTCAGATATTTCTTCGAGATTAAGCCAACAGTGATCCGATATCTCTTCCGAATTAGGCTCTATAACGCCATCATATTTCCCGGCAAAGATACAGTCATATTCATTTTCTATTAAGCCGTTTGGGAAGGCGGCCCTATAGATGAAGCAACCAAGCTTAACTAATGTGCAATCGAAACCCATCTCCTCTTTTAATCTTCGATGGACCGCGACATTGTAAGTTTCTCCGGGGGCCGGATGGCTACAAACTGTATTGGTCCAAAGACCTCCAGAGTGATACTTTTTAGGGTTTCTTTGTTGGAGCAATAGTTCATTATCTTTGTTAAAAACAAAAATTGAAAAGGCTCTATGTAGCAACCCTTTCTGGTGTGCTTCAAGCTTCTCCATTTCGCCGATCTTACGATTGTTTTTGTTAACTAATATTACTTTGTCCATTGCGTCTGTTCTTTGCTATCATCAAAAAACTATCACCGCATACTACTTATTACATATTGTTCACTGTTAGTATTCTCTTTTAACCATATAATCAGCGATTCTTAACAAAAAATCCTTACCCTCTTTGTTAAGTTTCATTCCTTGCATCGATTTGTAAGATCTTTTTACGAGGTCATCAGCCATCTTTTTCGATTTTTCCAGCGAACCTGTTTGAATAATTATTTTGCGGACAATCTCTAACCCCCTAAGGCTAACTCTCTTGTTGCCCAAGTAAAGCAGGATGGTTTCTCTTTGTTTTTCTGTGCAATTCTCCAGAGCGTCTAATATTAAAAGAGTTTTTTTACCTTCTTTCAAATCGCTGGTTACAGGTTTACCAAGCTTTTCTTCGCTTCCAAACATGCCTAAAATATCATCCTGAATTTGGAAAGCGGTGCCTAGCGGGTATGAGTATTTCTCTAGGGCTTTAACTTTTTTGTCGTCCGCTCCGGCCAAAATTGCCCCAATTTTAATTGGTCCATCAAATGTGTAAGGCACAGTTTTCATTTCGTGAACTTTTATTACATCATCTATAATCACATCTTCTCTTATCTCAGATAATATGTCTAAAGCCTGGCCGTAGCCCTCGATGATGTATATTCTGTTCATCTCCAGTAGGGCCCGTTTTACAAACTCTGACTTAAAATTCCTTTCTGCCAAGATTTCGTTGCTCATTCCACAAGCGATATCTCCAGCTAAAATTCCCAAAGATGACCCAAAGCTACTACTGTTGGTTTTTCCTTTGAAGCGGTCTTCTGCTATCAGTCGGTAGCTTTCGTGAATTGTTGTGCCACCTCTTCTTAAATTATCGTTGTCCATGATATCGTCATGTATCAAGAGGTAGGTTTCGGCCATCTCCATACTCATTGCGGCAAGTAGCGCCTCTTTTTTATTTTTGCCGCCATGGGCAACGTAACTGTAAAATAAAAGAGCGGCCCGAATTCTCTTTCCGCCTCTTAGCGTTAAATCATAAATATGATCCATAAGCTCTTTAGCGTGAGGAGAAACTTTTGCCGCCTCTCTTACCTTTAGGTCTAAATATTTTTTTAGTTCCCTATCTAAAATCTTTTTGAATTTCGCAAGGTCCTCTTTGGCTCCCATGTCTAGTCCTCTAATATCTTTACTAATATTTTGCGATTATCCCTCGGCCCATCCAATTCTACCAGTCCAATGTCTTGGAATTGACCCTTGGTCAGCTTGCCATCTTCAATGTCCAGAATTATTGTTTGATTGGTCATCATCTGTCTTACGTGGCTCGGCCCATTTATATCGTCTGTTTTGCACAACCTACTTGGGTGCAGAGCACAGCGATGCTTGTATTTTGTGCCATCATCGTCAACTATCTTGGTTAACTGGTCAATAATATCCTGGCATAAATTTACCTCGGCTGATTCTTGCAAGGTTAAACCGAGGGTTGTGTGCAAAGAATAGGCGAACAAGGTGCCATTTTTAACCTTGCTATCTTTAAGCACTTTTTCGATGTCTTTGGTTATTAGAATTATCTCCGCATGCTTTTTGGTGTTGTAAGACAATACTTTTTTCATTTTTTTATCCTGATTTATGATAAACAATCTAATACTAGCACTTAATTATTGCTTTAACAACAATTCTTTGGATTTGATATTTGTGTCTAAAGCATATAATATTGTCTTATGGAGGGAGAATGGATTATTTAGAATTAAGTCGCTTATTTACGATTGTCGCGAGCATCGTAATAACTTTAGGTCTCTATAGGCAGATTGTAAAAATTTGGAAAACAAAAAGTGCGAAAGATTTCAGCTTACTCCTGATAGTTGCTTTGTTTATTAACGAAATTGCGTGGCTAAATTATGGGCTTGCTCTTGGTGAGTGGCCTATTATTTTTATTGGAGTAATCAATATACCAGCGATAGTTATGGCATTTTATGGTTTCTTAAAGTATGGAATTAAGAAAGACATTTAAAAATAAGTTGTTCTTCCACATATTTAGAGGTCTTTTGACCTCTTTTGGGGCTGTTGCTGAAGCTTTGGCTTTGTCAATTTTGTTTGATATCAGGTTGACTTTCGATTTTATAATACTTGTGATATGTATTTCCGGTATCATATATTTTTATGATTTTTTCCGTGAACTTAAGATACCTGAGGCCACAACAGATGGTGAAACAAAAAGAAAAGGCAAATACAGTCGCTACTACGCACTCCCATTGTTGCTATTTATATTATATATTATAATTATTTCGCTATACGGTAGTACTCCAAGCATTATTTTTTCAATCTTTTTGATATTGGTCGGTGTGTTGTATGACCCGATATTTAAAAGAATTACGAAGATAATTCCAGCTTTTAAAGATTTTTATGTGGCTTTTTGCTGGTTGTTGTTACCTGTTTTTATGATAATTTATTACCAGAAAGATCTCTCCTTATTGGTTGTCGTGACACTTATATTTGTTTTTTCTAGAGATATTGTCAACGCATTTTATTGTGATATAAAAGATATTTCTAATGATAAAAATGCACAATTGAAAACCTATGCAGTCATTAACGGGGCTTCAAATACAATATATGTTTTACAGTGGGTTAGTATTTTTTCTGTTTTGTTATTAACAATAAGCACGGTTATTGGAATACTGCCACTTTTGTCAGTATCTTTAGTAATTCCTGTGATATTAACCTCTTTATTGATGAATTATTCTCAGAAAATTCAAAAATATTCACCGTTTTTTGTAGAGATAGAGTATTATTTCTGGTATTTGTCGATAATTTTATTTGGTTTGATTTTAAAAGGACAAATTGGATTTTGATTTTCTACAAAAAATTATTTTTGTTTTCGTTGTTGCCGTTGATTTAACATTGGGCATATCAGTGTTTTTGTCTGACAAAAAAAATAAACGCAATATTTGGTTTTTTATTGTTTCGCTCTTGATTGTATTGTGGGTTTCTTCCAGTTATCTGGTATATCATCCTGTTGGAACTACTATCTCATTAACACTGGCAAGATTGAATTTTGCTTTTGTTTCTCTTTGGGTAATCTCGATATACTTTTTTATTAAGAATTTTCCCAAGCCCCAAAATAAAGCTATTGGAGTCTATGATATTCTTGTTGTTGCTACCGGTGTGTTTATCTCTTTATGTGCAGTTTTTACCGATTTAGTAATTTCGAATATTGTAATTAAAGATGGCTCAGTCAATTGGTATATGGGCCCAGCCGACTTTATGCTTTATGTGTATTCTGTGGTAATTGCAATAATGATTTTAGTCTCCCTTTATAGGAATTATCAATCATGCCTTAAGGTTGAAAAAATTAGAATAATGATGATGCTCTGGGGGGCAATAATTGTAGCCATCTTGAACCTTCTGTTTAATATTCTAATTCCCGCCATCTGGCCTAAATTGAATATTTACTGGGTGGGCGATTACTCTTTTGTATTCTTTTTGGGATTAACTGCTTATGCTGTTGTTAAACATCAGCTTTTTAATATTAAAGTTTTGGCAACAGAATCAGCGGTTATCGTCCTGTCTCTTTTATTGTTTGTGCAGATATTTACCTCTTCGAATTCAACCGAACAAATTGTAAAAGTACTAGTTTGGATTTTGGCGACTTATGTCGGACTATTGCTTATTCGAGGAGTTAGAATAGAGGTGCGACAGAGAGAAGAGCTTGAACATCTAACAAAAAAGCTTGAGGAGGCCAACTCTCACTTAAGGGAGCTTGATCAAATGAAAGATGACTTTTTGGGTATGGCGTCACACGAATTAAATACTCCTTTGGCTGCTATTGAGGGTTATCTGAGCATGATATTAGAGGAGGGCATGGGTGGCGAGCTGCAGCCGCAAACCAGGGAGTATTTAAACAGGATTTTTAGCTCCTCTCAAAGACTCTCGGCCATAGTTAAAGATCTGCTGAACGTATCAAGAATTGAGTCCGGAAGGATACATTTGTTATACGCAGAAGTTCAAATCGAAGATCTGGTTAAACAAGCCGTTGCGGAGATTGACCCGAAAGTCAAAGAGAAAAAGCATACGACTTGCTTAGAGTTGCCAGCTGAGCCTCTTCCCAAAACCTGGGTTGATCCAACAAGAATTACAGAAGTTCTATTAAATCTGCTTGGTAATGCTGTTAAATATACCGACGAGAGTGGCCATATTGAAATCGGAGCAAAACAGAAGAGCAACAATATATTGATATGGGTAAAAGATAACGGTAAGGGCATACCAAAAGATCGTGCAGACAGGGTGTTTGCAAAATTTACTCAAGTTGACGTGTTAAAAGATGAGGTCAAAGGAACCGGATTGGGCATGTATATTTCCCAGAAATTTGTAGAGTTGCATAAAGGAAAAATATGGTTTGATTCAGACGGTTCTGGTAAGGGTACCACCTTTTTTGTTACACTGCCGATAACCAAAAACAAACCATATGATCCGAACGACGGCGATGGGCCCATTTTGCACTAGCTAGTCTTGATTTGGGGCCAAATTAAAGATAAATTATTAGATGAATAATAATTAATTCGGAGGTTCTTATGTGGTTTGGTTTGGGGTTGGTTCTGGTTGGAATATTACTTCTTCTTAATAATCTCGGCATCATTAAAGGCGACACTTGGGATTATATTTGGCCTGCGGTGATAATCTTGGTTGGACTTAGCATGCTGTTCAGACGCAATGATTGTTGCGCTCCAAAGGTGAAGGTGGTTAAAGAAGATAAAAAAGAATCTTAGTTACTAGTTAGATACCATAGATTTTAACGCTAACTTCGTCTACTCCATGAAGGTCATTTTTTTGTAGACTTTCCTGGTGGCTTCAACATCTCTTTTACAGTAGTCGATAATTTCGTCTCCACGTCCGGCCAAAAAGTAGTCATAGACCTTACCACCATCGATCCCCTCCTCTTTCGGCGAAGCTATGCCAAGAGCAATGCTTAATTTGTGTAGACTTGTGCCTTGTGCGCCCCACTTCTCCCATTCTTTCATGGTGTCAAATATTGGATCGGAGCGATAGCGTGCGAAATTTAAATCGCGGCTGGGGCGCACACCATTTATAATTGATCTTTTATAAATGAAGCGAAAATCAAACTCCATGATGTTGTGACCGATAAAAAGTTTTTCTTCGCGTGCCTCCTCCCAGAAATCAATCAAAATCTGTTTTTCATCACCGCTTAAAGCTTCGGCTGGTTCGTCGTCTCTGGCGTATCCGATACAAAAAATTCGACCAAATTCACCCTGAAAAGAGGTGTTGCGGTGAAATGTATCAAAATCCACCTTTAGCGCCTCACCATTTTTTTTAATTCGCATCTCTTCATAAAACTTTTTTATTAGCTGCAAATCCTTGCCGGAAGCTGGCAAAGTCTCGATATCAAAGTATAGTCTCATTTTTTTCCTATGTTATTAGATTTTACTTTATTATTTTAGCACAATTTGCTTCAATAATTAGAGTACAATAAAAATGGAGTTTTGCATGATTGATAAAAAAAGTCAAAAATTTTTGTTAGCGCTCTCAAGGCAGACTTTAGTAGACTATTTTGTGACCGGAAAAAAAATTAAGATTGTTGATAATGAATTGCCGGAAAGAAAATTATCAGATAAAGCAGCCACATTTGTGACCTTAACTAAGGCAGGTGAACTAAGAGGATGCGTTGGAAGTCTAAAAGCCAAAAAAGCATTATATGAGGATATTATAAACAATACGCTTCTTGCCGGTTTTGGAGATGCGCGATTTACTCCCCTAAAAGAAGAGGAGATTCCGGAGGTTAAAATTGAGATATCAATTTTGTCTGAGCCACGACCGTATACTTGTGCTAGGCAAGAGCTATTAGAAAATATTAAAGCAAACGATCATGGGGTTATTATTCAGAAGGATTTTAACCAGGCTACTTATCTGCCACAAGTTTGGCAGGAATTGCCAGACAAAGAGCGTTTTTTAGAAACTTTGTGTCAAAAGGCTGGCCTGGAAAAGAACAGCTGGTTGGATGAAAGCACCGAACTGTTTTACTACACGGTAGAAAAATTTTCTGAATAAGGTTAAAAATTATAACAGTTTTAGAGCTTCTCGGTATCTGGTGCAATCAGCACCCTCTCTTATAATTGTTTTTGACTCGATATCGATTATTGTAGATGGTTTTTTTATAGGGCATTCGCCAGGATAAATATAATCTATTTCAAGTTCAACTTCACTATCTTTAACGGGGTCCTTATGGCCTGACAAATTGGCAGAAGTAGTAATAATGGGACAATCTAACTCTGAAATTATGGCTAGAATCTCTGGGTGGTTGGGTATCCTTAGCCCCACTTTGTGGCTCCCGCCAGTAATAGCGTCAGAAACTAAGTTTGTTTTTGCCAACAGAAGAGTCACTGGACCTGGGAAAATTTGATCTAAGAACTCCTTCGGCAGATTGGAAAAGTCAGCATATTTGTTTGCCATCTCTAGACTGCTACAAGCTATGGACATGGCCTTCTGAGTGTCTCGGCCTTTTATCTCTTGTATTCTGCTAATCGATTTTGTAAACAAAATACCACAGCCTATACCAAAAGTTGTATCGGTGGGGTAGGCGATAATCCCGCCCCCTTTTAATATCTTAAGTGCACTCTCTTGATTCTGGTTCATGTGATGAGACTTAGAATGTTGAATCTAAAATGGAAATCAGGAATTCTCTCGTTTCCCTTCCCAATATTTCTCACCCTCTTCCTCCATTGCTTCAAGGCGGTCATAATAATCGGGGATTTCATTTAAGTGAGCCAAGGCGATTTTTGCTGTGGTTAATGGATCGTCGTTAGAAACGTTGGTATTGGAGTCAACGCTGCCATGTTCAAGCTCAACGTCCATCCCTCTTCTGAATTGATCTACATCCCACTCGCTCCAGTTTATACCCAATTTCTCACCAAGCTCTTTGGCTTGTTCGTTGCTGAAGTGTGATTTTGCACTCATATTTCTCCTTATTTAAAGATAATGGTTTTAATATCTTGCCATTTAATAATTATTATAGCAACAAAATATATATCAATCAGCGGGAACAGTATTAAATTCTCGAACCATTTTCCGGTGTATATTCTAACTCCGTCAAAAGGCTTAGGTGGCAGGCCAAAAGGTCTTTTAATCGGATAAAAAAGCGGGATTCCATCAACGGTGAACATATCTGCCAAGAGATGCGAAATGTATGCCAAAGAGATTGATATGAATGCAATGTCCTTATTTATTCCCCAATAATCGGGAAAACTATTTAAAATTAGGAAGGTAGCCAGAACAAATATTAATGTTCCCAATAGTGAGTGAGAGATATTTCGATGCTTTATTAATGGGTCAACGATCTTCCCAACGGTCTTGCCCATCGGCAAATTTTCCCAAAAATCTGCTGTTGATCTATCTAAATCTGGTATAAGAGAGGCGAAGTAAGCCCCCACCAAAACTACACCGAAAGTAGCAGGGGAGTATTCGGCCGGAAAAGCGCAAAGAAAATATGTTGTTGCGCCAGCTAAACCAACCACACGATGTGTTTTACCGGTCATATTTTGATTTTTTAATTATGGCAAAAAAATATTAAAAAATACTTACCGGAGAGTATTATTCTTCGGACAACCTAAAACGATAAATAGAGATTGCTAGGCTTGCCGCTATCCAAGCAAAAACAATTAGGACATAATTCAAATCGCTAAAAGGTGAGGTTCCTTCGAGGGTAACGCCACGAATTATTCTTAATAGAGGAGCTAGTGGCAAGTACTGCACTACGGAGTATAGCCACGAAGGCAGCGAATCAATTGGAAAAAATACTCCTGCTAAGAACATCATTGGTATTGTTATGGCGGTTGCCATGCCCTCCGCGGCACTGGTAGTCTTACTAAAACTGGCTATTACAAAACCTATTAGCTGGAACAACAATGCACCAACCAATGACACGGCAAATATTATGGCAATGTTGCCATAAATGTGAGCGTCAAAAGCATATACACCAATAACCAGTATAAGAGCAATTTGCAAAAAATTTAGAACCAATCTGGAAAGCACCTCAGCGCCGACAAACTGCCAACTTTTTATCGGCGTGGTAGTAATGCGCTTTAGTATCTTGTCTTCTCGGTATTTTGACATTCCCACAGCGATACCATGTATTGATGAATTCATTAGCGCAAGACCTAAAATTCCCGCAAGTACAAAATCGAAGTAAGTTAAATCTTTACTACTTGTTTTTTCTGTTCTTAATTTAAATACTTCTTGAGCTTTAGATATCGCCATATTGCTTTGGCTTAAAAACTTATCACTAAAATTCTCCAGGACACTGCCAATTTGAGCGTTTCCCTGGTCGTAATATACAACAAGTGTATTGTCTGCTTGTGTTAGCATTGTGCCGAAGCTGTCCGGAATATATACAAATGCAGATAATGAGTTCTTGCTGATCTCTTTTTTTGCCTCATCGATTTCATTAAACTCTACTATCTTAAAGATGTTGGCTTCCTTTAAGATTTTTTCGTAATTTGCGGCAATTTCTGATCCTGAGTTATTTACGATTCCGATAGTGCCCACCATAGAATTTTTACCGAAAAACATACCGAATATAAAGGTAAACATCAAAGGAAACATAAAGCTCCAAAAAAGAGCTTGGCGGTTCCTTGTGGTCATTTTTAGATTTGCGATAAAGAGTTTTAGCATTATTGATTGTTGTTTAAGGATATTATCAAATATTATTTTATTATTATGCCTGACAATTTTTTAAAAAAGGCACTTTATGAAAATTGTTCTCAACCGGTTATTATTCCGCGATAGTTTTGCCGGTAAGCTCAATAAAAACATCTTCTAGAGTTGCCCTGCCAACCGTTAAAGTTAAGGGCTCCATTTGGTTGATAACTTTTACTGCGCCGTTAAGCGCTTTTTGATCCTTTATCTTTAGCTCGAAGCGATGTTTTTTTGCTAAGGTGTTACGGACTTCTCCAAATTTCATAAGTTTTTGAAAGAGGTCAGTTTTTATTTCGGCAACCGAAAAATTAATCGTATATGGGTAATCAATTTGTTCAATCAATTTGTGAGTTTCGTCAATTGCCAGAATCTCCCCCTTCTCCATGATCGCGACCCTATCGCACAACAGTTCTGCTTCCTCCATATAGTGAGTAGTAAGAACAATAGTTTTACCTTGATTTTTAATATCGCTAATAATTTTCCACAGGTTACGCCGTGCTAGTGGGTCGAGGCCGGTGGTGGGTTCATCCAAAAACACAATTTCGGGATCGTTAACAAGACTTGCCACAATTGAGAAACGTTGTTTTTGTCCTCCAGACAACATGCCGATTTTGCTCTTTGACTTGTTCTCGAGGTCAACCATTTTGAGTAATTTTTTAACGGGTAACCTTTTTTGATAAAAACTGCCGAAAAGCTCCAAGATCTCCTGTAAAGTCAGGTCGGCATAGTAAGCCGAAGATTGCAATTGCACCCCGACTCTCTCTTTTACACACGCTAGTTTGTGTCTAATGTCACATTCAAGAACATTGATTGTGCCTGATGTTGGTTTTCTTAGCCCCTCAATCATTTCTAGGGTTGTTGTTTTTCCGGCACCGTTTTCTCCGAGCAGACCAAATATTTCGCCTTTAAATACATCGAAAGACACGCCTTTTACAGCATTATTTTTGCCATATTTTTTAACCAATTTATTTACACTTATGACCTTTTGCATTGCCTAAAAATTTTACAGCATAATCTTAAAAATGTCTAGATGGTATTTTAAAAACGTTGTTGGCTAATGAAGATTGGTTTTATGGTAAAGGTGATATATAATATGGCTATAAATATTAGAAGGAGAGTGGAATGGATCTGTTTCAATCTGTCGTCTTGGGTGTTGTAGAGGGGATAACCGAGTTTTTGCCGATATCTTCCACAGCGCATTTGGCATTGACTTCTATGATTCTCGGTCTCGAACAAAGTGAATTTATGAAAAGTTTTGAGATTGGCATACAATCCGGAGCGATCTTGGCTGTCTTGTATATTTATTGGCATAAATTAATCAATAATAAGCAGTGGTTGATCAAGATATTGGTTGCATTTATTCCAACCGGAATTATCGGCTTTATATTATATGGCGTAATAAAATCAATGCTTTTGTCTAACTATACTGTGATGCTCTGGTCATTGATAATTGGTGGAGTACTGATGATTCTCTTTGAATTGTTGTATAAGGAAAAAGGTCGCCAAACCGAAGATATTTCTGATCTAAACTACGTCAAATGTCTCTATATTGGGGCATTCCAAGCCTTGGCGGTTATTCCTGGAGTTTCTCGTGCTGCGGCAACAATTATCGGAGGTTTGTTATTAAAAATTAATCGAAAGGTTATTGTAGAATTCTCTTTTTTGTTGGCAGTTCCCACAATGTTTTTGGCGACTTTATACGACCTGTCAAAATCATCCACCGACTTTACCTCTTCTGAAGTGGTCAATTTGTTGGTTGGTTTCGCGGTTTCCTTTGTTGTTGCAATATTCGCAATTAAATTCTTGCTGAGTTATATTAGGCGTCATAATTTTGTGGCATTTGGGATATATAGGATTGTTATTGCGTTAATATTTTTGTTGTTTATATTATGATTTTAAGACGAAGATTATTTTATGGAGCCATGTTGCTGTTGGCAGCAACCGTTGTAATTGTTTTTTTTGCTGTAATAAAATTCTGGAATGCCAGTGCTTCAGAAAACCAGGTTAGGGGAAAATTGGTTTGGCAAACATCGATGCTCAAAGATTTTGATAAAGATGGCACCAAAGAAAAACTAGTTCTGAGGTCATATCAACAAGACAATCGATTCTCAAACTATATATCTTTAGAAAAGGGCCTATTTTATAAAAGGGAGAAAGAGCTTGTGGGTTTCGAAGACGATCTGGTTTTTTGTCCTCAAAAGAGCTTTGAGAATAGGAGCGAAAATATTATTTGTGTTTTTGGTGAAGTTGGGGTTCATAGTGAGAACATACAGTTTCTTGACTTTGATAACTTTAACTACATAAAATTTATTGATGAGGACGGCAGAAGGAGAGATAATATTACCTTTGACGCTCCATATTTTAATTTCGAGACAGATCCGGACAAGGGAGATGTGGTTTATTTTGATAGCAGAAACTACGAAGCTGATCCGTTAGTTGACATTATCCGTTCCTACTATTATCTTGATAATACTGTCTTTAAATTTTTGCACAAAGAGTTTATCTCTACAGAAGGTAGCATTAAATAGAAATATAATTAAACAGAAGGAAATCATGGATAGTAAAAAAATTTATTTATTTTTCAGTATAGTTATCGCCATTGTTGTGGTGGGGTTGTTGGTTGTCTTCTATACCGGTGGTCAAAAACCAGACCAAACTAACTCTGGAGAGAGTGGTGATGTTGCAGGGGCAACCACTCAGGACTCCAGCCAAGACAAAGAGTGGATCGAAGGTCTGGCCAAGAAACTTACCGAAAAAGGTGTGGTTATGTACGGGGCTTACTGGTGCAGCCACTGTAACAACCAAAAAAAGATGTTTGGCGATGCGGTAAAATATATTGATTATGTGGAGTGTGATCCTTCCGGTGAAGGTGCAAATCCTGATGAGTGTAAAGCAAATGAAATTGAAGGTTATCCAACCTGGATTTACGAAGGAACTAAATATCCCGGAGAGATGTCCTTAGAGAAATTGGCGCAAATCGTCGGCTATAAATAGAAACTGCTCTACTTGAGCTGGGTGTGACAAATAATCAATCCAGACTTGTGTTTACAGTGAATTTTAGCCTGAAAAATGACTCAATAATTTGATTTCGTGCTTGACAGCTAACTAGGCTCAAAATACAATTGATTTGTATAAAAATTAGGAGGTTATTAGAAGGGAGGTGAAACGATGCAAGCTTACTGTGTAAAATGTCGCGAGAAGGTTGACATGCAAAATCCTGAAGCTATTACTATGAAAAATGGTAAACCAGCTACTCGCGGTGTCTGCCCAAAATGTGGCACAAAGGTTTTCCGTATTGGCAAAGCTGCCTAAATATTTTTTTGTTTTTGATAGATAACAAAATGCCCTTTCTAAAACAGTCTGAAAGAGGCATTTTGTTATCTATTGCCAATTGTAAAAAACTACAGATTGCGATAAAATTATCTTAGCTTATGAAAAAAATCGAGCTGTTTTTTACATTTATAATGTTACCCGTTGATATTGCTATGGTTATGGCCTCTTTTGTTTTGGGCTACTCTTTAAGGGGCAGCCTTGATTTAGGTCAGTATATTTTTGTTTCGGACATCTCTAGTTACTTGATATTATCGGTTTATTCCATACCTGTGGTGATTATTGTCTATGCCACGCAGGGACTATACGACAACAGGCTTTTCAATAATATGGCATCCGTATTTTACAGAATATTCATCTCAAATTCTGTTGTTATGTCCCTTATTGTTCTTTCTCTCTTTTTTTCTAAGAACTCTGAGTTTTCCAGAATAATACTTGGCTCAACCTGGCTTATTAGTTTGGCTCTGGTATTTATTGGGCGATATTTGGTTAGAAGTGTGCGTTTGGTATTAATTAAAAATAATATCGGCAGAAAAAATACCGTGATTGTTGGCACAAATGATTTGGCTAAATTGATCGCAAAGCAGCTCAAAAAGCATTATGGTTCGGGTTACAAGTTTCTTGGTTACTTGTCAGTAGCTGGTAAGGACAAGGAATCAAAAGTGATGGGCGGAGTAAATGATTATAAGGACATCTTTCAAAAAAATACTGTTGAGGAAATCGTTATATGTGAAAGCTTTGCTCAGGAATTGTCGGAAGAGATGCTCGTTTACTGTGCAGACCATAATATCGCAGTCAAATATACACCGATATTAGCTCCAAGTGTTGCTATTAAGGCATATCCATATCAGCTGGGTTTGATACAAATGTTGGAAATTAGAACAACGCCTCTAAACGGTTGGGGCAGGATCATTAAAAGAATTTTGGACTTCACTTTTGCTCTAATTTTACTGGTATTTCTTATGCCATTGTTTTTGTTAATCGCCGCCATACAGAAAGCTACCACCCAAGGCCCTGTTTTTTACTCTCATGAAAGAATTGGTAGAGATAAAAAAAGATTTACACTTTACAAGTTCAGATCGATGTATCATCAGGCAGAAATAAAAGAAAATCGATACTGGACAAAGGAAAACGATACTCGCATCACTCCATTGGGTAGAATTTTAAGGAAGACAAATTTAGACGAACTGCCTCAGCTTTATAATATACTTAAAGGTGATATGAGCTTTGTGGGTCCCAGGCCGGAACAGCCAAAATTTGTAGAAGAATTTAGCAAAGAGATTCCTAATTATCCCAATAGGCACAGAGTAAAATCCGGCTTAACAGGTTGGGCACAGGTAAACGGCCTAAAAGGCGACACTTCAATTTCCGAAAGAGTCAGATATGATATATACTATGTCGAAAACTGGTCAATTTGGTTGGATCTTAAAATTATTGCATTAACGATTGTGATTTTGATCTACGAATTAGTTAAAGGAAAATATGAATATAGCACTGGTTCATGATTGGATAACAAATGTGTCCGGTGCCGAACGAGTTCTCTTGATTATAAAAGAGATCTTTCCAGAGGCCGATATTTACACCTCTGTATTTAAAGAGGATAGCGCTAAAGCTTTTGCTGATTTTGATATTAAAACAACATATTTGCAAAACTATCCCGTTTTTAGAAACAAAAGGGAGGCTTTGATCCCTTATGCTCCGGTTGCTTTTGAGTCATTAGATCTTTCGGGTTACGATCTAGTTATAAGTAATACGACTTTTGCGGCAAAGGGTGTAATCACAAAACCGGAAACCGCTCATGTCTGTTATTGCCATACTCCAACGAGATATCTATGGGAACAACAAATTGATTCCAGGGCCAACAAGGGTTGTTTTTCTGGAGTCCGGCGTAGGGTTTCCCATAAACTGCGAGTTTGGGATTATGCGGCAGCCCAACGCCCAGACTATTTTCTAGCCAATTCCTATACGGTGCAGAGAAGAATTAACAAATACTACGGTAGAGATTCAGAGGTAGTCTACCCTCCGGTAAATATCGATAAATTCCAGCCAGTTAAAAATCCAAAAGCTGATTATTATCTGTTTGTATCCCGGCTTATCCGTTATAAAAAAGCAGATTTGGTGATTGAAGCGTTTAATGTTCTTGGTGACGAGCTTCGAATCATTGGAGCAGGCCCGGAAGAAGGGAGTTTAAGGAAAATAGCAAAGGGTAATATAAAATTTTTGGGAAAAATTTCTGATGAGGAGCTGACTGATCAGTATTCCAATGCCAGAGCTTTTATTTTCCCGGCAGAAGAGGATTTCGGTATTGTCCCTGTAGAGGCAATGGCTTCCGGTCGTCCCGTAATCGCTTATAACAGGGGCGGCGCATCTGAGACAGTCGTTCAAGGAGTCACCGGAGAACTCTTTAAAGAGCAAACCAGAGACGAGATCATTGATGCCGTAAAAGCTTTCAATCCTGATAAATACGATATTGAAGCAATAAGGAATAGGGCAGAGAATTTCTCTGAACAAAAATTCAAAAAAAACTTTAAGGATAGCGTCAGTAACTTTGTTTCCGAGCATAGAGCTAACTTTTCATAACATGTAAAGAGAGGGGAATTGAAGAAATTTCACGATGTAAAACCTCGTGTTATTAAGAGGAAAAACAGCCTGGACGATAAGCCTATAGCACATGACGGTTCCATAAAAGAGGAGCACGGTTTTTGGCATGGAACACCAAAAAGAAAGAAAAAAGTTGTAAAAGACTATTCGAGAATAATTAAGTTTTTCGTCTACTCTTTAGTATTTATCTCTTTTGTTCTTATTTTAGTTGGGCGCGCTTACACCGTGAGTGCTGAGTTGGAGGTTAATGCCTACAAAGCGAAAGAGCATCTACAAGATAGTCTACAGTATTTGCACGAAAATAATTACAATAAAGCAATCTCTGAAGCTCAATCTGCTAAGGCGTACCTTATAGACACAAAAATAAATATACAATCTTGGGGTCAAGATAGTAGTTATTTAAAAATGATTTCTACAAAAAGTAAGTACGTAGAGATTGAAAAAATGATTGACGCTACAAATGTTCTTTTAAATTCTAGTGAAACACTTGACGACATAATCAACACCTACTCAGAAACGTTTTCTTCGGCTAACGTCGTAAGCAAAGAGCAGATTAATTTATCATTGAATTTGGATAAGCTGGAGAAATCACTAACTTCAGTAAAAAAAGAACTCAATATATTGCATGGGGCGTTGGGCGTGATGGGCAGTGAAGGAATCATCTTCTCAGCTGATGAAGCTAATGGTCTGCAAAAAACGATAAAAAATGTCGAGACGTCTTTGACTAGTGTCGAGAGCAATATCTTGCCTGTGGTTAAGTGGTTCTCTGGATACGAATCGGAAAAAAGAATTATGATAATATTCCAAAATAATTCCGAAATTAGAGGCAGCGGGGGCTTTATTGGTTCATATGCAATTGCCCATTTTGTTAACAATGTTCTCAAAAACATAGATTTCCAAACCAATATTTACAAACTCGACAAGGAGGCACAAGGAAAGATAGATATCACTGCCCCAGAGGAGTATGCCCTTTTGGCTGGGGGTAAATTGTATTTGCGTGACTCAAATTATGCAATTGACGGTCCGGAGAGCTTTGAAGCGGTCAGAAAAATTTACCAAATGGAGAGCGGCCAGGCAGTTGATGGTGTAATTGCAATCGATACGACACCAATTATCAAATTATTAGAGATTGTTGGGCCGATATTTTTGGATGAATATAAAATGGAAGTAAGAAGTGACAATTTCTTAAAAGATATTCAATATGAAGTTGAGAGAGATTATTTTTTGCGAGATGGCGGAAAAGAGCAAAACGAACCCAAAAAGATTCTCGCCGACATGATGCCAATTTTTATCAACAAAACCTTTTCTGCGCTAAAAGATGGTGAAAAGAAGCAAGCTATTGTTGATACGATCAGTAGATCTGTTTTAGAGAAGCACATATTGTTAAACTCATCGGACGCACAAACCCAAGAAAAGATTAATGTTTTGAATTACGGAGCGAATGTTAGGCCTAACGGTGATTATGACTATTTATACTCACACTCTACAAATATCGGTGGAGGGAAAAGTAGCTTGAATATTAACGAAAAAGTCACAGATAATATTTTTATTGAGGATTTTGGTAAGGTAAAACACAGTTTGAACATTATACGAGATCATAATGGCACCGGAGAGTGGCCCGACCACGATAATATTAATTTGCTGAGATATTTGTTACCGGCTGATGCGGAAATTATTGATTTTGATGCTGTGAGCGGAGATTTTTATCCCCACATGAATAAAAAATATAACAAAAAGAATCTATATAAAGAGGAAATTGAGGCGCAAAAGAAAAAAATATCATTTTGGATCAACACCTCTCCGGGTAATAGTAGTAGTGTGGTTATCGGCCACTACTCTAGCAAGGGTCTTGTTGAGTCGGGGGGTAAAATATATTATTACCTATTAATACAAAAGCAGCCCGGCACACCAAACTATGAGTACAATTTGGATATCACTACTTCAGATAAGTTCAAAATAAAAAATCTTGGGACAAAAGAGTCTTTGTCAATTAAACTATCCTTGAATTCTGACAAACTGGTTAAGGTCGAACTCGAAGAGAGATAGGGCTCAAACTTGAAGGAGCAAGACAATAGTGTTAAGATACTAATGTGTGTAATACAACCTGTAGAAAACGGGTGTTGTTTATTTTTTTCTGTTGTCAATTAATCACGGAGCGTTATGTCGATCGATGATAAAAATAAAGAATCAACAAGCTATGATGCGTCAAATATCACCGTCTTGGAGGGTTTGGCACCAGTAAGAAAACGTCCCGGAATGTATATAGGTGGAACTGGTATTGACGGCTTGCATCACCTAGTTTGGGAGGTGGTAGACAACTCTATCGACGAAGCCATGGCCGGGTTTTGTGATAAGGTAGTAATTACTTTAAATGCAGATGGTTCGGTCAGTGTCGATGATAACGGGCGTGGCATTCCGGTTGACAAAGTAAAGGCGACTGGCAAATCTGCCCTAGAAACCGTTTTAACGGTTTTACATGCTGGAGGAAAGTTTGGAGATGGCGGCTATAAAGTGTCTGGGGGTTTACACGGTGTTGGTGTCTCTGTGGTAAACGCCTTAAGTGTCTGGGTTAAAGCCGAGGTAAGAAGAGATGGTAAAAAATATTTTCAGGAGTTTAGGAGAGGTGTAGCTGTTGAGGATATTAAGGAGATTGGTGAATCGGAAGAGACCGGCACCACCATTACATTTTTACCTGACCCCGAAATTTTTAAGGTTGTTGAATTCAACTATAACTCGATTCTATCTCATTGCAGGCAGCAGGCTTATCTTACAAAGGGAGTGATGATAAGCATTTATGACAAGAGAGATAAAAGTTTGAAGCAGTCAGAGGGCAATCCGGAAGAGCTTATTATGGATGATGATCTAACCGAGGAGGAGAAAGCCGAATTACAGAAGAATATGCGAACCGGTCGTGGTGGAGCAGATGATGATGAATCTATTGAGGACTCTCCCAATAGTTATAGTTTTTACTTCGAAGGCGGAATTGTAGCTTATGTTCAGCATATAAACAAGTCAAGACACGATATCACCGAAATCCCTTTTTATGTAGAGAAGGAAGTTGATGAAGTAATGGTTGAATTAGCTTTAGCATATACCGATGATTTTAAAGAGCATGTTTATACTTTCGCTAATAATATTAATACCGCTGAAGGCGGTACTCACTTAACCGGTTTTAGGACCGCACTAACCAGAGCCATCAACGACTATGCAAAAAAGAATAATTTGCAAAAAAATATGTCATTGTCTGGTGAAGATGTTCGTGAGGGTTTAACGGCTGTTTTGTCGATCAAGCTTCGCGACCCGCAGTTTGAGGGACAAACCAAGGCCAAGCTGGGTAATACAGAGGTTAGAACCATTGTCGAATCTGTTGTAGCTACATCTTTTGCTTACTATCTAGACGAGAATCCTGGTGAGGCAAAAAAAATTATCGAAAAGTGTTCTTTGTCGGCCAGGGCCAGAATGGCTGCTAGAGCGGCAAGAGACACCATAATTAGAAAAGGTGCCCTAGAGGGCATGACTTTGCCTGGCAAATTAGCCGACTGTTCCAGCCGAGACCCCAAAAGAAGCGAAATATATATAGTGGAGGGAGATTCTGCAGGAGGCAGTGCTAAGCAGGGGAGGGACAGAGAGTTTCAGGCCATATTACCGCTCAGGGGTAAAATATTAAATGTGGAAAGGGCTCGCCTTGATAGGATGCTGTCATCTGATGAAATAAAAGCTCTGATTGTTGCAATGGGGGTTGGAATTGGTGAGGATATTGACTATTCCAAGCTTCGCTATGACAGGATTATTATTATGACAGATGCAGACGTGGACGGTGCCCACATTAGAACGCTTCTTCTGACATTTCTATTTAGAAACTACTTCGAGCTTATCGAAAAAGGTCACATTTATATCGCACAACCACCACTTTACTCATTGTCGCGTGGCAAAGAGAAGCATTGGGTTTATTCCGATTCGGAAAAAGATCAGAAACTGGCAGAAATGAAGGCAAAATCAAACGATAATGTAACAATTCAAAGGTATAAAGGTTTGGGCGAGATGAATCCCGAACAGCTCTGGAGCACAACCATGAGTCCTGAAAATAGAATTTTGCTTCAAGTTACTGTTGATGATGCCGAGGAAGCAGACGAGGTTTTCAGCATGCTAATGGGAGATCAGGTTTTACCGAGAAAAAGATTCATTCAAAGCCATGCCAAAAAGGTTAAAAACTTAGACATTTAATATATTGGGTTATTTTATGGAAAACGATAAAGACTTATTAAATAATCAAGACACAACTCCCGAAGAGAGTATTCAAGAAGTTAGTGCTGAAGTTTCCGATACACAATCTTATGAATTAGTCTCAACCGAAATCGGCTTTGTTAAACCCAGGGCGCTAAACGAAGAGATGAAAACCTCATATTTGGATTACGCCATGAGTGTTATCGTGGCTAGGGCGTTACCAGATGTTCGAGATGGCATGAAGCCTGTTCACCGCAGAGTTTTGTATGCTATGCACTCTACCGGTTTGAACCACAGCGCTAAATATCGTAAGTCGGCAAAAGTTGTTGGTGAGGTACTTGGTAACTTTCACCCACACGGCGATGTGGCGGCATATGATACTTTGGTTAGAATGGCCCAAGATTTTTCTATGCGCTATCCATTGGTTGATGGTCAGGGCAATTTTGGTTCGATGGATGGGGATTCTGCAGCTGCAATGCGCTACACTGAGTGTAGAATGTCTTCAATCGCTGAAGAAATGATGGTGGATATAGATAAAGACACGGTGGACTGGCAGGATAACTATGATGGAACGGTTAAGGAGCCATCTGTTCTACCGGCAAGAGTTCCGCAATTGCTTCTAAATGGCACTATGGGTATTGCTGTTGGAATGGCAACAAATATTCCTCCTCACAATATTATTGAGCTGTGTGATGCTATCTCACTACTTATTGATAAGCCTGATTGTACGGTTGATGAATTAATGGAGCACTTAAAGGGTCCCGATTTTCCGACCGGTGGCATAATCTACAATATTGAGGAAATTAGGTCGGCTTATGCGACGGGTAAAGGCAAGATAGTAATGAGGGCGAAGGCAGATATAGAAGAAGCCAAAAGAGGCTTTAAAATTATTGTTTCGGAGATTCCTTATCAGGTTAATAAATCGTCCCTAATTGAGAAAATTGCAGATCTTGTGAAAGATAAAAAGATTGAGGGCGTGAGCGATATTCGCGATGAATCTGACAGAAGAGGCGTCAGGGTAGTTATAGACCTCAAGGCTAGCGCCTACCCTAAAAAAGTCCTTAATAGATTGTATGAGTTGACCCAGATGCAAACTGCTTTCCATGTCAATATGCTGGCTCTTACTCCGAATCTTGAACCAGTAGTAATGACGTTAAAGGATGTATTGCAGTATTATGTTGAACATAGGCATATCGTATTAACTCGTCGTACAAAATATGAGTTAAATAAGGCTAGAGATAGAGCACACATTTTAGAAGGTCTTAAAATTGCACTAGATAATATTGATGAGGTCATAGAGACAATTAAAAAATCTCAGAACAGAGACGACGCTAAGAAAAACCTTATTCTCAAATTTAAACTCTCTGAGCGTCAGACTGATGCAATTCTTGATATGAGACTATCAGCTTTGGCTGCTCTAGAAAGAAAGAAGATAGAGGATGAATATAAAATTGTTTTGGAAAGAATCGCTTATCTCGAAGATTTATTGGCGCATCCCGAAAAGATATTTGGTTTAATAAAAGACGATCTAGCTGAAGTTAAAAATAAATATGGTGATAAAAGAAGAACACAGATTATTAAGACAGCAGTTGGTGAATTTTGTGCCGAAGATCTTATACCAAACCAGCAGGTTATCGTTTCTATTACCAGAGGCAACTACATTAAAAGACAAGAGGTTGATACATATCGCAAACAGGTCAGGGGTGGAGTTGGAGTTGTGGGCATGACTACAAAAGAGGAAGATATTGTTGACTACCTGATATCAGCTAACACTCACGATGATGTCTACTTCTTTACCAATAAAGGTAGGGTTTTCAAAAGTAAAATCTATGAAATACCGGCCACTTCGAGACAGTCAAAGGGGACGCCTGTTGTTAATATTATCCAGACATCACAAGATGAAAAAGTCACCTCGATGTTAACTTTGGCAAAAGATGAGGCTAAAAACGGTTTCTTTGTAATGGGTACTAGCAATGGTGGCATAAAAAGAACTGAAATTTCAAAATATGACAATATTCGCAAAACGGGCATAATTGCTATCGGATTAAAACCTCAAGATGAGTTAAAGTGGGTGAAAATAAGTAATGGCAATAATGTTATTGTAGAGGTTTCAAAATTGGGTCAGTGCATCTGTTACCATGAACAAGAGGCCAGACCTATGGGCAGAAGTGCCAGCGGAGTAATGGGTATGAGATTAAGGAGAGGCGACTTCGTTATGTCTATGGATATTGTTAGTATGGAAGATGCAAAGTTTGATGCTGCCGGTTCTCAACGAGGGTCAGACATACTGGTAGTTTTAGAAAACGGATTTGGAAAAAGAACAATGCTTAGGAACTTCAATATTCAGCACAGAGGGGGAATGGGTATTAAGGCAGCAAACTGCACTGCTAAAACAGGTCCGGTGGTTGGAATGCACATAACAAATAGCGATGATGGCGATGTG
The DNA here is from genome assembly GCA_002070055.1 of bacterium ADurb.Bin212. Lineage (GTDB taxonomy): Bacteria > Patescibacteriota > UBA1384 > XYA2-FULL-43-10 > XYA2-FULL-43-10 > MWCM01. Next base: position 31,938 of record MWCM01000013.1, read on the forward strand.
GTTCTGGCAACTAATAAAGGCCAGTTTATCAGAATGGCGCTAAAAACCATCAAGCGTTTAGGCAGGGATACTCAAGGGGTTACTCTGATTAGGCTAAAAGATGGAGACAAGGTCGCTTCCAGCACAATCATTAGAGAAGAGGCCGAGAGTAATCAACTTATAAGTCAAGAAGAGAGTAATACTGATCTTAAAAAGATCGAAAACGATGATGGTCAAGTTGATCCGATAGTGGTAAATAATTATAAAAACAAGTAGCAGTTTGAATTAATAGGCTCAATCTGTTATCGTAATAATATATATGAAAAGATCATACAAAAAAAATAAAAGCAGTTTCAGCTTTTCAAAACCTAAGGATGTCTCCAAGATAGCCGATAGTGTTAGCATACCCCCTGTTATTACTGTTAAAGATTTATCTGACAAGACTAATGTTCCAGCAGTAAAGATAATTTCTGAATTGATGAAGAATGGGGTTTTGGCTGCTATTAACGAGTCTATCGATTTCGATACTGCCGCAATTGTTTGTGACGATCTTGGAGTAAAGTGCGAGCCTTTATCTGAGACTGAGGAAGTTGTAACTGAACAAAATTCTTCCGAAGTTAACAAAAAGAATCTGGTGGCTCGACCTCCTGTGGTTACAATTATGGGCCATGTAGATCACGGTAAAACTACATTACTAGATACTATTAGGAAGGCTCATGTTGTTGACAGTGAATCCGGAGGCATCACACAGCATATCTCTGCGTATCAAGTTTCACTTCCGGATCCGGATAATAAGAATGAAAAAAGGTTGATTACTTTTATTGATACCCCTGGGCATGCCGCTTTCTCTGCCCTCCGAAGTCATGGCACTCTCATAACCGATATTGTGGTTCTAATTGTGGCGGCTAACGACGGTATAATGCCCCAAACGATTGAAGTTATTGAGCAGTGCAAGACCAACAAAGTGCCGATCATTGTGGCTATTAATAAAATTGACCTGCCGGACGCCGATGTAATGAAAATCAAAAAGCAGCTTTCTGACAACGGCTTAATGCCCGAAGAGTGGGGTGGAGACACTTTAGTTTCTGAAATATCAGCCAAGAGCGGACAAGGCGTCGATGATCTGCTTAACGCGATCTTAGTTAAGTCTGAGATGATGGACCTCAAAGCCGATCCGAAACAGACAGCATTTGGTGTTGTTATCGAGTCGCATATGCATAAAGGCGCTGGACCCTTAGCTTTAGTGTTAATTGAAAATGGGACGCTAAGGAAGGGCGACGCTATACAAATCGGTCAAACATGGGGTAAAGTAAGAATCTTGGAGGATTACAATAAGATGCCGATAGATGAAGCTGGGCCGAGTTGTCCAGCGAGAATTGCAGGCTTAAGAGATATTCCTACTTTTGGTGATCATCTTATCTCTTATCCCAACGAAAAAGAGGCCAAAATCGCTTCTCTAAAATACAATCAAAATACCATACTTAAGATCGCAACTGCAAAGAAGCTTAATGAGAGTGACCAGGAAGCAGAAACCGAGAATAAGATCTCGGAATTAAACATTATAATTAAAGCGGATGTAAAAGGATCTTTGGAGGCCGTTAAAAAACTGGTATCAGAGATTGATACGCTCGAATTAAAACTTAAGGTGGTTGGCGATGGTATCGGCTCTGTATCTGAATCAGATGTTACTTTAGCCAAAGCTACCAAATCATATATATACGCCTTTCGAGTGCCTGTGTTAATATCTTCAGAAAAAGTTGCAGAAAAAGAAGGCGTATCTATTAAGAAGTTTCAGGTTATTTATGAGATGATTGATGATATAAAAAGAGAACTGACAAATATTCTGCCCACTATCTATTCTGACGAGATCTTGGCTAAAGGTAAGGTCCTGGCGATGTTTAGAAACGATAAAAAAGCTATGGTGGTGGGGGCGATATTAAGTGAAGGTCGAGCAAAGCCGGCAGAGTCCGTGCGATTTATGGCAGAAGACGGTTCAATTGTCCAAAGCTCGATAGTGTCGTTAAGAAGAGAAAAAAACCAAACCGATGAGATTAACAGTGGAGTTGAGTTTGGTATGTCGCTGGATCCTGGTACCGCAGTAAAAGAGGGTAACACTTTCGAAGTATTCAAAAAAGTTAAGATCGATAGAAAGATAGAATAGCAAAGAATCTGCCATATACAACAAGTATCAATCTTGCTACAATATAGAAAATGGATTATTGGAGGGCGGTTGGAAAGTATAGGTGGAAAAATTCTAGGTGTTACATATAAGGCGGGTTATTTTTTAGATGGATTAAAAATCGAGTCATGGCCGTATGCTGTTTTAGACATACTTATCGTGGCTGTTTTGTTGTATTCTGTGTACCTGCTAATTAGAGAAACTAGAGCTATGAGAATGCTCTACGGCCTTGTTATTTTAGTATTGCTGATGGGTTTAGCTTATTTATTAAATCTAGTATTATTAAATTGGATTTTGAAATATATTACCACCATGCTAGTTGTGGCCATCCCAATAGTATTTCAACCAGAACTAAGGAATGCTCTCGAGAAGATCGGTAGGAGCAGACTAATAAAGGATATATCTTCAGGTCAAGATGATGATAATTATGTTGGCCAAGTACTGTCTGCGATCGAATATCTATCAAAAGAAAAGATCGGTGCTCTAATTGTAATTCAGCGCAAAACTGGTCTTCGTGAATATGCTGAAAGAGGGGTACTAATTGATGGCGCTGTGAGTCATGACCTAATTTGTACCATATTTTATCCAAAATCTCCTCTTCATGACGGAGCGGTTGTGATTGCTGATGGCAAAATTGAGGCAGCTGCAGTAATGCTTCCGGTTACTGAAAACGAATTCAATACAAACTATGGTTCCCGGCACCGTGCGGCAATTGGCATAACAGAAAATTCAGATGCTGTAGCCTTAATTGTCTCTGAGGAGACCGGATGGTTGTCTGTATCTCTTGGTGGCAAGATAGAGAGAAGAATGAGCATTGAGAGAATAAAAAATAGATTGCAAAAAATATTATAGATAGTAGACCATGATAAAAAGATTTTTCAAGCAGAATATTAAAGCCAAGTTAGTCGCGATATTAATCGCTTTGATCGCTTGGGTTTTTGTATCCTCAAATCAATCTTTAATGGGTAAATTTCCTAATCAAATATCAGTTAAGGTCTCGAATCTTTCTACTGATTATGTTGCTTTTTTGGATGACGAAGACGTAGAAATCTATTTAATGGCTGAACCTTCTGTCTGGAACACTCTAAGCAAAGATTCATTTGTTGCAACAGTAGATGTGGCGGGCTTAAGTGAGGGCACTTTTGATTTGGAAGTAAAGGTGTCGTCCAGTGTTCAAGGTGTTCAAATAACCAGAGTTGAGCCATCAAAAGTCTTTGTCAACATCGAAAAAATTGTCACCAAAGATCTGCCGGTTAATGTTAAAATTGATGGAGACCCTGCTGATGGGATGGTGGTGGGTGAAACTAGTGCCGATATAGAAAATGTTAAAGTTAGAGGGCCGGAAAGTTTGATAAAAATGGTCAGTGAGGCTACTGCCGAGGTCAAATTAAACGGTGAAAGTAACGACTTTACCAGAGAAACAACTTTATCTGCATTATCAGAAAATAATTCAAAATTAGATCAGATTACTTTTCTTCCGGACAAAGTTATTGTCAGTGTCTCAATCGTTAAAGGTGGGAATAATAAGACCGTTGGCGTAAAATTGAACGCAAAGAATAGTTTGCCGGATAATTATTATATTTCAAGAATTACCTTGTCTCCATCCACGGTTGATATTACAGGCCAAAGGAGTGTTTTGTCTGGGATCAATTACATCGAAACTGAATCATTTGACCTGTCATTAATATCTTCAAATACCTCAAAGGATTTATTGTTAATTCTACCCAGCGGTGTAGCTTTACAAAAGGGGTCGGCTCCATCCACCAGGGTTAATATCGAGATAGCCAAGATGTCACTAGGCACGTCGATTGTGCCAACAATTTCCTATACCAATTTATCACCTGGGCTTAGAGTAGTTTCAACTGATCCGGAGAGTGTAAAAATAACTGCTTCTTCTGCCGATCAAAATTTGCTAGTTTCTGCTAATTTTCAATTGGAGATTAATCTATCGGGTTTAGGAATAGGAAATCACATAATTCCCATCTCTGCCGAGATGATTAAATCATCTGGCAACCTGGTAATAAATAGTATTTTGCCCACCTCAATCAAAGTTGTTATATCTAACTAGAAGTTGATACTATATTATCTCATGCACGCTTTTGTATTTTCAAAGCTATTGACATGATTTTATAGGTGTAGTAGAATACTAAAGTGCGCAGGATTTACAACTATGGCACTTCACAATGAAACCGACCCTTTGCCTAAAAAGCCTAGTGTCGAAAAAACCAAAAAATTATTTCAAACAATTCTAAAAATAAAACCCAATTTAGTTATATTATTACATAAACTGGCAAAAGCCTTTTTTTTGTTGGGCTCTAAACTGTCTCGTTTCTTTTTGCACTTTTACCAAGAGATTATCCAAGCGATAATGGTGCTTAACAAATTCTTTAGCTCAAAAAATAACCACTTGCCTCATTACTCAATTTGTTTCATTGCATTAATAGTAATCGCCTCAAATCTAATAGTAAAGTACGCTAAGGCCGATTTCTCAGTTTCTTTCACCGACCCAGCCAATGAGATTGCTATAGCCACAAACACAGATATTTACACTCCGATCATCCGCAATGATGGAATGATAGCAGATAAAGCATATCAGAATTCATCTGACGCATTTATTGCTGTTTCAAACTCCATCGATACGAATATTACTCAAAGAGAGGAACCGTTGCCGGATAATTCGCAAAATACAGTCAGCTATGTAGTAAGAAATGGTGATAATCTAACAACCTTGGGTTGGAAATTCGAAGTTAAGCTAACAACTTTGATGTATTTAAATGATATTGATAACGCGAACTTGGTTCGTCCCGGTCAAAAACTTAAGATCCCGCCTAAAGGCTATGAGGTATCCGCTTCCGCAATTGCTAAGAAGCAACAGGAGAAGTTAGCTCTAAGTAATAGAAACACAGTCATAAGAAGCTCGAGCTCAACCAGAAACACTAGCGGCTCAAGCAGAACCGTTAACTATACTGCCGGTAGCTCCAAGAACGGATATCCATATGGATATTGCACCTACTACGTTGCAACAAAAAGATATGTTCCGACAAATTGGGGTAACGCCAAGAATTGGCTGAATTCTGCTCGAAGAGCCGGATATTCTACCGGTAGTCAGCCTGCAGTAGGAGCAATTGGTGTGACTCCTGAATCTTGGTGGGGGCATGTTGTCTTTGTGGAGAGCGTTAATGGCAACATGGTAACATTTTCAGAGATGAATGCTGTTGGTTGGGGCAGAGTTAGCCGTAGAACTTTGCCGGTCTCCTCATTTAGGGGTTTTGTTTATTAGTTTCGATTATTTTATATCTAATCTTATTCTCCCTGGTTTGATTGGTGTGGCTTGGGAGTAGCGTTTTTGTAAAAAGCAATGATTATTGATGAAGCAAAAATTACAATTAAAGCTGGTGACGGCGG
>MWCM01000014.1 GCA_002070055.1 bacterium ADurb.Bin212
TGATACTAAAAGTTGCACTACAACTTTTCTGTGCGTAGATAGGCTTAGATTTACCACACTAAGTGGTGAGGAGCCGGCGCACAACTTGCACTTAGGCTCGAATTTGCTATAATCTAGCCATGGAAATACGCAACAATAAATGGCTGGAAGAGAGGCTAAATATGCTTGTTAAGCGATATTTTAGCGATTTACAAGTGCCAAACGACCTATATATTACCTTTGGGCGCAAAGGCAAGCGTCAACTTGGAAAAATTAGCAAGATACCCAAAAGGGGGATAGGTGCGAGATTAAGGGGCAAATTCGATACTTTAATTACCATAAACTCGCACTTTAAAGACGAACGAGTGCCTGAATTTGTGGTTGACGGCACCATTATCCACGAACTTTGCCACTACGCTCACGGCTTTCATTCACCTTTGCCGCAGCTTTGCCGCTATCCACATCAAGGCGGAATTGTTAAAGCCGAAATGATCAAACGCGGTGCAGGGGAGATATATCTAAAAGAGAACAAATGGTTAAAAACCGAGTGGCAGAAGCATTTAAATCGACAAAAGACACACAAAGAGAGAATTAGCAGATCAAATAATTAAAAAGCGCTTTGCTCTTGCTAAAAACCGGAAAAATGGTTATGATGTGAACATATTTAAGCAGTAACTAAACGTTTTAACGTTATATTTTAAGGTGGTGATTAATTTTGGTTAAAGTCGAGAAAAAAGGTGACGAACGCCCAGAGGTGCTGGTAAGACGATTCAATCGTGAAGTTCAGCAAAGTGGCATCATGACAATTGCAAAAAAGAAACGATATTTTGAAAAAGATCTTAATCGCGGTCTTAGACGCAAATCGGCAATTCGTCGCAACTCCATAGCTTCGCTCAAGCGTGGTTATTAATATTGGAGGCGTAAATGAATTCGCTCTCACAATTAATTGATTCTGACTATATATCAGCATATAAAAATCAAGAAACTGAAAAGGTTTCTGTTTTAAGAATGCTTAAAACCGCCATCAAAAATTCCTCAATTGCCGCTAAGACCGAGTTAACCGAAGAGGAGATAATCAAGATAATTTCAAAAGAAATTAAAGTGCGCAAAGAGTCGGCAGATCAATACACCAAAGGAAACCGATCAGATTTAGCCGACAAAGAATTAAGTGAAATTACAATTTTAGAAAAATATTTACCAACGCAACTCAGCGACGATGAAATAGAGTCAATTTTAAGAGAAACAATAAACAGCTCAGGATTAAAAGACAAAGCCTCTTTCGGAAAAGTAATGGGGCTCTCCATGCCTAAATTGAGCGGCAAAGCAGACGGCCAAAGAGTCTCACAAATTTTATCCAAACTATTATCCTAATGAAAAAAACAAAAACAAAATTTTTTTATTATTCTATTAGTATTTTAGCCCTCTTTATTTTCATTTTTTTGTTTATCTCATATGTTGCCTCAATTTCAGTACCGTCTCACGCGTTAAAGATCGCTATCTGGCTAGCAATTTCGGTGATAATGGCAGTGGCCATCACCTATGGTTATACTCTAACCAGCTCTACTATCGCCGACGCTATGTTTACTTTAAGACGCATGATTCGAGCCGAAAACCTTTCAAACCCACTATTATTAAGATTATCCTCCGAAGCCCCAGGCACCTACCACCACTCTTTAAATGTCTCGAATATCGCCCAAAAAGCAGCCAAGGCGATCGGCGCCAACTCTCTGTTGGTTCGAGTCGCATCATACTATCATGATATCGGCAAACTAAATGAACCCGGGTTATATGTTGAAAATCAGTCTCCAAGTGACTTTTTAGCAGAGGAAAACTCCGCTGCATGGATCCGCAGTAACGCAAAAAAGATTATTTCGCATGTTGAAAGCGGGGTAAAAATTGCCAAAGAAGCAAAACTGCCAAATGATATTATAGAAATAATCTCCGAGCATCATGGCGACTCAAAAGCCCTCTATTTTTACAGGCGTGCTCAAGAGAAGAAGCTAAAGATTCGCGCCAGTGATTTTGTTTATTCGGGTCCAAAGCCCTCAAGCAGAGAGTCGGCTATTATAATGCTGGCAGATTGTATAGAGGCACACGCCAGAGCCGTGCAACCGGAAAACACCGAAGCTATAAACAACATTGTGGAAACAACCGTCCACGATAAATTAAAAGAGGAACAGCTCAAAGATTCCGGCTTAACCACCAAGGAGATTATTACCGTTTCTAACGTTATGAAGGAGGCATTGCTCGCAATCTATCATCAAAGAATTAACTACGTAGTTAAAAATGAAGCTTGAGATCAGCGGCGATATTGATTTAGCGACAAAAAAAGAGATTCAGGTTAGTGCTCCAGAAATTTTTAATAAACTGGGTCAAAAAACAAGCAATTTACATCTAGAAGTGGTTTTTTCGTCTCCAGAAGAGATACGGCAAATCAATCACAAATACAGAAAAATTGACAAAGCGACAGATGTCTTATCTTTCCCGCAAACCCAGTTTCCCGTAACTGTAAATTCTATCGGCACAATATTCATCTGTCCGGAAGTAGCCGAAACAGAAAAAATTGAGATTATCGAGCTTTTAAAACACGGCATACTGCACCTACTTGGTTTCGATCACGAATCAAACCATGAAGAATGGATACAAAAAGCGGCAATTATTAATCACAATATGGGGTTATAATGCAAACATTAAATCTTAAAAAACTTGCCAGAAGTTTTCATTATGCTTTTAGAGGAGTAATACATCTATTAACAGACCAGCAAAATGCTAGAATTCACGCCTCAGCCGCCATATTTGTTGGTATTTTAGCCTATCTGCTTGACATCTCGCGCATTGAAGCGGCCGTCCTATTCATTGCTATTGTAATGGTCTTTGCTATGGAGATAATTAATACTGCTATCGAAAAGATCTGCGATCTGGTGGACGAAAAAGACAATGAGGTGATCAGAAAAATTAAGGATGGCATGGCAGGTAGTGTCTTAATTGCCGCCACAATTGCCGCTGTGGTTGCTCTACTAATATTTCTACCCCATATAAAAAATCTTTTTTAATAATATTAATTGGCCACTATTCACAAATCGTATTCTTGTGATAAAATGTTAATTGAGTTTAACAAAATTTAAACATTTTTGAGTTAGTATAATATTTTTTGATATTTTTGGAGGCGGGAGTTAATGTCGAAAGAATCAATAAGCGTTGGCTTAGATATAGGCAGCACAAAAGTGGTGACCTGTGTTGGAAAATTCGATAGCGGAATTATTGACATTATGGGCATAGGACAAGCCCAGAATCAAGGCATGCGCAAGGGTGTAATTGTTGATATAGAGGAAACAGTTTCCGCCATATCGGCATCATTAGAGGAAGCGGAGCGAATGGCCGGCATGGCACTCAAAAACGCCGTTATCGGCATAGATGGCCCACACATAGAATCAACTTCATCTAAGGGCGTAATTGCCGTTTCGCGCACAGACGGTGAAATATCGGAACAGGATGTAGAACGAGTTATTCAAGCCGCCAGAGCTATTCCTAATCGTCCCAACCGAGAAATTTTACACTCAATACCCATTAATTTTGTTATTGATGGGCAAGATGTAGTTAAAGATCCCCTCGGCATGAGCGCAATCCGCCTTGAGGTTGATACTCAAATCATCTCTACCTCAACCAACGCCATAAAAAATCTTGAACGCTGCGTCGAGCAATCCGGTATTTCACCAATCGAGATTATCTTCTCACCAATGGCAACAGCTAAAGTACTGCTATCTAAAAGGCAAATGGAGATCGGCGTAATTTTAATAGATATTGGTGCAGCTTCTACATCGTATGCAATATTTGAAGAGGGCGACCTTATACATTGCGGGGTTATTCCCATCGGCTCAGCTCATATCACCAACGACATCGCCATCGGACTACGCACCTCTATTGAGATCGCCGAGGTGCTTAAAGTAAAATACGGGTTCGCTTTGCCGGATAAGGTATCAGAAAAAGACGAAGTCCAGCTTAAAAGTATAGACAAAAGGGAAGACGGGCCAGTATCAGTTAAGTATATATCAGAGATTATCGAAGCCAGATTAAAAGAGATCCTTCTTATTGTTCGTAGCCGCTTAGAGGAGATCGATAGGGATGGCACTCTTCCGGCTGGAGTTATATTAACCGGCGGCGGATGCAAACTTGAAGGCATTATCGAGCTCTCCAAGGAAACCTTACGCTTACCGGCTCAAATCGGCACCCCCTTGGTTGAAGTCAACGGTCTTGTTGACAAGGTTGATGATCCAGTATATGCTACAAGCGTAGGCTTGATGTTGTGGGGCAAAGATAAAACTGCTCCTGCTTTTCAGCTAGACAGCGGATCGGTTTCGGGTATTCTAGACAAAGCCAAAGGTTTTCTTAAGCAATTTATGCCGTAATTTTATTAGAATATATTAATTTTGATGGACGGGGCAAAAGAGAGGCAAAATGGTAGAAAAAAAATCCTCTGAGCTAGAAAACTTCGCAGTAATTAGGGTTATTGGTGTTGGCGGTTCAGGTAACTCCGCTTTAACCAGAATGATAAACTCCAAATTGCGCGGGGTCGATTTTGTAGCTATAAACACCGATTCTCAGGCGTTGGCATTTAACGAAGCTCCAATCAAAATTCAAATCGGAAAAGATACTACAAGGGGACTTGGCGCAGGAGCAGATCCGGAAGTCGGCCGCAAATCTATAGAAGAAAACAAAGAGGAAGTTTACGAGGCTCTTAAGGGCTCAGATATGGTTTTTGTAACCTGTGGCATGGGCGGTGGAACCGGAACTGGTGCGGCACCATTTGTTGCCGAAATCGCCAAAGAGTTGGGGGCCTTAACCGTTGGTGTTATTACCAAACCTTTCTCGTTTGAAGGCCAAAGACGCAGACGCATTGCCGAAGCCGGCATCTCAGAAATGAAAGAGAAAGTTGACACCTTAATTACTATTCCAAACGACAGGCTTTTGCAGGTTATAGATAAAAAAACCTCATTATTCGACGCATTTGGCATCGTTGACGATGTTTTAAGACAAGGTGTGCAAGGCATCGCAGACTTGATTACCTTGCATGGTATCATAAATGTTGATTTCGCCGATGTTAAAGCCATTATGTCAGACGCCGGAAGCGCCCTTATGGGAATCGGCCACGGCACAGGTGATAACAGAGCTATTGAGGCTGCCAGAAGCGCTATTGACTCACCACTTTTGGAACTATCCATCGATGGTGCTAAAGGCATTTTGTTTAATATTACCGGTGGGCCGGACTTAGGCATGTATGAAATTGATGAAGCCGCTAAGGCTATTACAGAGGCCGCAGATTCCGATGCCAATATTATCTTTGGCGCAATTATCGATGAAGCAATGCAAGGCGAAGTCAAAATTACCGTAATTGCCACTGGTTTTGAATCAGAACACGCTAAAGTCACCAGAACGCCCATCTCCAGGGAAACAAGACCACAAGATATTCCTTCATCACAAATTATCAGACACCGCGAAGAGTTACCACCACAACCAACCATGCCGGAACCAAGAATCGAAGATGATGAAGATGAAATTGAAGTGCCTGCTTTTATTAGACGCAAATTGAAATAATTTCTAGACATCACATATAAAAGAACCGCAACCCACTCGTATGCGGTTTTTTTAATTTGACGCCACAAGATATGGGGATTATAATAAAATCGAATCCCAGATATTGTTATGTTGTATTATTGATAGCTAACTTCCTTCTGTTTTTAAATTCTAAATTATAAATTTTAAATTAATTTACATTATGCTTTGTCCATTGTGTAAAATATCTGACACCAAGGTGCTTGATTCACGCGATGAAGATATTTTTGTGAGAAGACGCAGAGAGTGTCTTAAATGCAACTATCGTTTTACCACCTTTGAAAGGGTTGATCCGCCCAGCCTGAAAGTTATTAAGCGCGATGGCACACAAGAGGATTACGATCATCAAAAGCTTGCCAGAGGCATTAAGCTGGCCTTAGAAAAAAGGCCGTTCTCCTGCACCCAAACAGATGTTATAATATCACAGATAGAACACGCTATTGTTAACAATCACAAAAAAGCCATTGATTCAAAGGAGATAGGGGAGATAGTAGTCAAAAAACTACGCGATGTCGACGAAGTTGCCTATATCAGGTTCGTCTCGGTTTTTAAGAAGTTCGGCAGTGCTAAAAAATTTCAAAAAGAGGCAGAAAAGTTTTCTGGAAAATAGAGGGATAGGTTATAGGTGATAGGTAATAGGTTTTAGGTAGTAGGTTATAGGTTATAGGTTTTAGGTAAAAAGCAAAAAGCAATAGGCAATAAGCAAGATGGAATAAGAAATACCAACTATTTGTCATATAAGACGCTAAAGCGAAAAGCGACGTTTTCAAACCCATAAGTAATAAGAATAAATAGCATTAGCCCCAATCCTTTTCGCAATTCGCATTTTGCATAATACATTTCGCATATCGCATATCATATAATTCACTAAAAAAGGAGACTTATGTCAGAAGAAAAAGGTAGCGTTGAACCAAGAGTATTGTCACAAGAGAATTTTGAAGAAACCATTAACGGCTCAAAACCGGTTTTAGTAGATTTTTTTGCCACTTGGTGCGGTCCTTGCCAAATGATGTTGCCGGTTTTGCATGACATCGCCAAGGATGAAGCAGAGAATTCATTTGTCGTGGGTGCCTTGAACATAGATGACGCACCGGATATTGCGGCAAAATACGGCGTGATGAGTGTGCCTTCATTTTTGGTTTTTAAAGACGGCAAAGAGGTAGCAAGAATGATGGGGGCTATGCCCAAGGAGATGTTGGTAGAAAAGGTAAAATCCGCAATCAAATAACTTTATAAAAATACAACCGATCAATATTCGATAACCAACAATTATTATTTTAATGTTGTTTTTGATAATTAGATTATTTAAATATTCATTGAATATTGAATATTGCATATCGCTTAATGCATATCGCATAATACAATGATCAAGGAATATTCAAAGGAATATTCAACCGATCAATATACAATGATCAATAAATGATAACTCCTGTTAATTTTAATGAATATAGGACTTACGCGTTTGTCATTGCGAGCCATTCGCCTTTGTGCGAAAGTGTGACAGTCTCTTTTAATTAAGATTGCGCATTGAATACTGTATATTGAGTCTTGTGTATTGGATATTGTATATTTTTTTGCTTATTCATTGAATATTGGTTATTGAAAATTGAATATTGCATTTTATCCCTTGCTTATCGCATTTCGCATCTTGCATATCGCAATTATTTCTATCCATTATACTTTATTCATGATTCTTTATTCATAATACGATATATGCTATTGACATTTTAGCCTTTTTGTGCTAATATATACTACGTTGTTGGTTTTCGTGCCTCAAATTAAGTGCACTTAAATCACAAAGCTCTTTATACCGCACCGGCCCTCCAAAGTTTCGATTCTCGAAGCTAAGGAGGGCTGTTGCATTCTGGGGCCGATTCGTTTGGCTTTAGGATTGCAGCAACACCACACTACGCGGGGCACGCCCCGCAACGGAGGCAACTCATGAATATGGTAAGGTTTCTCGTCTTATTGGTAGTCGGCGGCCTGGCCGCCATCGCCCAGATCCTTTGGGCGCACGGCGTGACCAACCGCCTCGGCGAGGTAGTCGCTTACCTCGCAATCGGCTTTGGTCTCCTCGAGGGATATCTCGAGAACCGGCGCGAAAAGCGCCGGCGCCAGCTCCGCGAGGGGCAATGGGAGGCCGCCGCCGAAGAGGAGGCGGCAGCGGCGCAAGAAGCAGCGAGTCGCGCCAGCATCAAAGGCGCACTCAAAGACGAGTAGAGTTTCGCGTCGGGGGTGGGGGACCCTCCCTTCTCTCCCGCCTCCGGCGCCATTCCCGCCCCGTTCAAAGCGGGGCACCCAAGTCCAGGGGTACTGTTCCCGGGCGGGAGTATCAAGGTTCGCTCTTATCCATCATACATTCAAAGCGAAAACCAGATTCTCCCGCCTCCCTGGCACATCATGGCGGCCGCACTCTCCTCGAGTCGGCCGCTTTTGCTTTATACATTAAAAAAACACGCTTTAGGCGTGTGTTTTTGTTGTAATTAAATCCACGGCTGGAGCCCCGCCCGAGGGCAGAGCCCCAGCCCAAGTTCCCGCACCCAGCGTCAGCACCAGCGTCAGCCAGGGTCATCGCGCCGAATCTTCCGGCGCTTTCTCCCGGTCCTGCGCTCTGGACCCATCCGTCGATAGAAGTTCACCGAACAGAATACATCGTTGGGCTCAGCAGCAACAGTCACTGGCAACAGCATGGAAACACCTCCTGCTTGGTGCGTATCATAAAGAAGATACTACAAATTATGCAATAACACAAATACAATTTTGTCTTATCGCCTCGATCAGGTATAATATCAATTATGAAATCAGAAACTCTCGATTTAGATTTTGCGAGTCAAAGTAATATTTTAGAAGGCTTAAACCAGCAGCAAAAAGAGGCCGTTACACATAAGAACGGTCCGCTTTTAATAATTGCAGGTGCCGGAACCGGTAAAACCAGCGTAATTACCCGCAGAATTGCTTACATTATTGAACAAAAATGGGCCAAACCAAGCGAAATATTAGCTTTAACCTTTACCGAAAAAGCTGCCGCCGAAATGGAGGAGAGAGTAGATAAGCTTGTCCCTTACGGTTACACCGATATGTGGATATCTACCTTTCACGCCTTCGGCGACCGCTTTTTACGAGACCACTCGTTAGACTTTGGACTGCCCTCGAATTTTAAGGTTTTAACCACAACAGAACAGGCGATATTTATGCGCCAACATATATATGCCTTTGATTTAGATTATTTTCGCCCTAAAGCCACACCAACCAGCCATATTAAGGCACTCCTCAATCACTTTTCTCGGCTCAAGGATGAGCTGATCAGCCCAGATCAATATCTTACTTGGGCGGAAAGCCAAAAAGGGAAAACAGAAGAAGTTGAGTTGGATAAATATTTTGAACTAGCTAAAGCTTATCAGAGATATCAGGAGCTAATGCTGCAATCGGGAAGTCTCGATTACGGCGATCAAATATATTTAACTTATAAAGTGTTGTCTGAGAATAATAAACTATTATCTGAAACACAAAAGAGATTTAAATACGTATTAGTTGACGAATTTCAGGACACTAACTACGCTCAAAATGAATTAGTTAAGTTAATCTCAGGAACAAATGGCAACATTACCGTGGTGGGTGATGACGATCAATCGATTTATCGCTTTCGTGGCGCATCCATATCAAATATTCTGAAATTTAAAGAGGATTACAAACAAACAAAACAGATTGTTCTCAACCACAACTACCGCTCAACACAAGAGATATTAGATGCCTCATATAAACTGATTCAACACAACAACCCGGAGAGATTGGAGATTAAGAACAAAATCAACAAAAGGCTCATTTCGGACAAAAAGGGTGACAAACCGCTACTTTTGCACTGTAGCTCATTATCTTCAGAGGCTGATATTATTGCGCAGACAATTATCAAACTTAAAAAAGAACACGCATACCAAAACAGGGATTTTGCTATTCTAGTTAGGGCCAACAATCAAGCTGAAGCGTTTATTCAGTCGCTCAACTTATACAATATCCCATATATATTTTCCGGCTCTGGCGGATTATTACAAAAACCGGAGATCAAAATGGCTGTTTCTTTTTTACGCTGTTTAGTAAGCCCAGATGACAACTTATCTTTTTTCCATTTAGCAAGCTCCGAAGCATATGAATTAAACCCCAACTCTCTTGCTAAATATTTTGCTAAAGCCGGTCACCGCAACAGGTCTATTTCGGAAATTAAAGAGGAGGCTGAATACGATTCTGAAATTCGCCCCATTGTTGAAGATTTAGAGAAATATCGATTGCTTATGCCAACGCATAAGGCAGGTGAGATATTATACCAGTTTTTGTCTGATCACAAACTGCTAAAGAATTGGATCAATTCAAAAATTATTGCCGATGAAATAAAGGTCTTTAACATGGCAGCATTTTTTGAAAGAATTGCCAACTTCGATCATGTGTCGGAGGACAAATCGGTATTAGCGTTTTTGTCAGCACTAGAGCTAATTATCGAAGCAGGTGACGATCAATCTGTGAATGAAATCGATAGTGATATCGATGCTGTTAATCTTCTTACGGCTCATGCCGCCAAAGGCCTAGAGTATAAAACAGTTTTTGTGGTAAATATGGTTTCTGATCGCTTCCCATCAAAAAACATTAAAGACGCGATCCCACTGCCACAAGAATTAATCAAAGAGCGTCTGCCCGAAGGTGATTTTCATATTCAAGAAGAAAGAAGATTATTTTATGTTGCTATAACTAGGGCCAAAGAACATCTCTTTATAACCTCAGGAGATGATTACGGGGGCAAACGAACTAAGAAAATCTCTCCCTTTGTTCTGGAGATGTTCGATGAAGCCAACCCCAGCAAGATTAAACATAAACTTTCTCCGGAACAAAAAATTGAAAGATTTAAAAAGGTCTCCGATTCTCAAATGATATCACAAGTAAGCACGAAACCAATTAAAATATTGCGACTTTCTCGCCAGCAGATAGATGACTATTACTCCTGCCCGCGTAAGTACTTTTTGGCGCATATTATAAAGATTCCGCTTTTAGAGAACCATTATTTAGTTTACGGCACCGCCATCCATGCCGCCCTAAACTTATATTTTTCAGAAAAAATGAGAGGTATTAATTCATCCATCGAGAAAGTAATCAAAGCCTATAAAGACGCTTTTGTGGGGAGCGGTTTTATTAGCAGGGAGCACGAAGACCAGCGCTATAAGCAAGGAGTGGAGACTCTAATAAATTTTATTAATCTGGCGCAAAACGACTCTAGAGCTCCATTTGCGGTTGAATCATCTTTTGAATTCAGTTGCGGAGAGATTAAGGTTAATGGTCGCTACGATTTAATCTTTAAAACAGATGACAGTTACGAAATATGTGACTTTAAGACCTCTGAAATCAAAAACCAAAAAGACGCCGACTCGCGCATAAAAAAATCAACCCAGATGCAAATGTATGCACTTTCGTGGTATAAAAATAAGGGCATAATTCCCAAGACAACACTTTTTTTCATTGAACCATCACTCAAAGCCGAACATCAGTTTGCACTGGAAGATATTTATCAAACAGAGGAGATGATACTTGAGGTGTCAAAAGGAATCAAGAAGGGCGAATTCAAAGCAAAACCGAACAGCCGCGAATGTAGTTACTGCGCCTATAAAGATATTTGCCCGGATTCACTAGCTTAACCACAATATTAACCACAGATATTAACTATGGCTTTTTTTCAAAATCTTTTTGACAGCTATGGCCTCGTCGCCGGATATATTCTACTAATCGTAGAGAATATGGGGGTACCGCTACCGTCTGAAATTGTTTACCTTTATGGCATAGATCAAGTCAAGAAAGGCGCTCACTCGTTCTGGTATTTAGTTTTTCTTTTCTCCTCAGCACACATGGTTGGCTCTATCTCGGCATATTATTTGGGTCTGGTCGGTAACTCTTTTGTGTCTAAAAAACTCTCTTCAGATAATAAAATTGCGCTAACAAAGAAGAAAGTCGAGGCATGGTATAAAAGATATGGAAGCGTTTCCAGTTTTTTTGTGCGTTTTATAGGATATGTTCGTCCTTGGAGCTCCTTTATCGCCGGTTTTGGAAAAGAGAGATTTTGGCCCTTTGTTGTCTGGTCTGCAGTCGGAACAATAATATTTAACATCATTGTTATGTATTTTTCTGAGTGGTTGGTGTATTTTTGGCACAACTACCAATGGTCAAGAACGATAATTATCGCTGGCTTTGCCTTCTTTTTTGTTGGAATTTGGTTTCTCTTCCCGTATTTAAGTAAACGAAATAAGAATTAAACCTTTCGTTCGCAATTTGTTCGGTTTATGGTAAAATGTATATCAGTAGCAGCATACAAAAAACTTTCTTAATTAATTAATAATATTTGTTAAAATGGACAACATTATAATAATTATCGCAGTTTTTGTCGGCACAATAATTGGAACAATTATTGCAAACTTGCTGATGAAAAAACGCTTGCCCAAAGACGACGCCCTAGAAGACAAAATCTCGCGCCTTTCCACAGAAGCCTTGAGAATGAACTCAGAACAGTTTTTAGCGCTAGCCAAAGAAAGTCTGCACAACCAGAAAAACGAGATAAAAACCGATTTGGACGGTAAAAAAAGTCTTATCACCGAGCTAGTGTCAGAAATTCGAAGAGAGCTAAAACAAAACGAGAAAAGAGTTGAAGAGAGTGAAGCAAATAGGCTCAAATCTTTCTCTGAATTAGCCAATGAACTTAAAAGCTACAAAGAGATAACCGGCGAACTAAAGACCTCTACCGATAAACTGAAAGATCTTTTATCAAATAATCAGATGAGAGGAGCTTTCGGAGAACAGGTAGCGGATGATCTGTTAAAAATGGCTGGATTTGTAGTGGGTCAAGATTATACTCGAAATGAATCGTTAGACACCCGCAATACTCGTCCCGATTTTACAATCTATCTACCCGACAAAACGAAAGTAAATATTGATGTTAAATTCCCATATAGTGCCTTACTTAAATACACAGAAAGCACCAATAAGGCCGACAAGCAAAAACACCTTAATGACTTTCGCCGCGATGTAAAAGAAAAGATTAAACAAGTTTCCACCAGAGATTATGTAAATCCCGAAGAAAAAACAGTTGATTTTGTGGTCCTTTTTATTCCGAACGAGATGATCTTTAGCTTCATCTATGACAAAATGGGGGATGTTTGGGAGGAAGCAATGAAGAAGAAGGTTATCATGGCCGGACCATTTAGTTTTACTGCAATATTGCGCATGATTAAGCAAGCATATACAAACTTTCGCTACCAAGAAAATTTGCACCAAATTATCGGACTGATTCAAAAATTTGACGAAGAATATCAACGTTATCATGAATCTTTAGATAAGCTAGGGGAGAGAATAAAGAGCGTTAGCGGCCAATACGATATTGTATCCTCAACTCGCGATAAAAAACTCTCCTCAATTGTTGATAAAATAAAAACCCAAAAAATAGAAGCGAGCAGCTCCGAACTAATTGAGCCGGCCAACCAAAATGAACAAGACTAGTGTTCTGATAATCGACGACAATAACTCTGGACTGCGTCTGGATATTTTTTTATCAAAGAACCATCCCGACATATCTAGAGCCTCAATTCAGGCTCAAATCAAAGAAGGTTCAACTTCTGTTAACGGCAACATCGTAAGACCGTCATATATTCTTAAGGCGGGCGATAAAGTTATTAGCGGTATTCATCAGACCACAATCGATCAAGACTATGCACTATCAAATTATGATATGCCGCTGGACATATTATTCGAAGATTCAGATTTAATTGTCTTAAATAAACCGCCTGGAATCTCTGTTCACACCTCACAAAACGAAAAAGAAAAAACATTAGTTAACGCTCTAATTAATTATTACCCAGCAATTTCAAAAGTTAACGATACATCAAGCACGGCAAAAAGTATTTTTCGCCCAGGTATAGTTCATCGGCTAGATAAAGAAACATCTGGAGTTATGGTTGTGGCAAAAAATATTAAGACGCTCGAGTATCTTCAACAAATAATAAAAAACCGTCAAATCAAAAAACAATATTTAGCATTATGTTATGGCTGGCCCAACAGTAAAACCGGCAAACTAATTAACTATTTGGGTAGAAAAAATAATAACCGTAAAGTATTCACAGAGGTTGGCGTCATTCACGGAAAACTTGCAATATCTTATTACAAAATCATACAGTATTTTTTAACAGATGATAATAAACGTTTCTCGCTAATTGAATTCGACATTTTAACAGGTAGAACACATCAGATACGGTCTCAATCTCTCCTGAATGGTTTTCCTGTATTGGGAGATAAGTATTATTTCACCAAAGAATCAAAAGAAATTTCCAAAAGAATCGGAATTGAAAGACAAGCACTACATTCATGGAAATTGTCTTTTATCCCTCCGGGCGAAAGTGAAAACAAAGAATATGTAGCACCTCTGGCAACTGATATTTCAACTATTATTTCTAAACATAAGCCTTACTAACTTTTGACAACTATAAAATATTTGGTATATGCTATTATTGTAAATAAGATAATATATTAATTGTTAATAAGGCCAACAATGAATCGCGAAAGAATTTCAATCTCTATTAAATCAGACTTGTTAAAAAAGATTGATTCGATTGTTGATGGTGTTACAATTCGAAATCGCTCTCATGCCATCGAGGCGCTTACCTCACAATCACTCGGAATCAATAATATTTCAGATGCTATAGTTATGGCTGGAGGAGAGACGGCCGCCGAGTCAATTAGCGCCATAAAAAAATCTATTGTCGGTCTTAAAAGCCTGGGAATTCATGAAATTATTGTTGCTCTGGGATATTTAGGGGATAAGATCAAGAAAAACCTAGGAGATGGCAAAGAGCTCGGAGTTGAAATATCCTACCTGGAAGGAAGCGAAGGAAGCGGAGGAGCGTTATATTTGCTCAAGAATGCCTTAAAAAAATCTTTTGTAGTCGTTAACGTCGACGATGATCAGGAGATAGACTATCAAGCCCTGGTTGATTACCATAAAAAATCTCACAAAATCGCCACTGTGGCAACAAATGACATCAAAACGATGAGAGGCGTATATATTCTTGAGCCGGCGGTGCTATCATATTTAGAAAGCGGTTTTTCCATGCTCGAGGAAGATATATTTCCGAAATTACTTAAAGACAATAAGGTGAGTGTTTATCCTATCCTAAACTAGTCATTTGCATAACTAATTTTTTTTGTTACTATATTTACGTATGAATAAAAATCTCTATTACATTTCAGCTATTATTGTCGTTTTATTGACTCTGTCAATTCTGCTTGTTATCCCCAAAAGTCCTTTAGCGGGTGAAAAAATTAAAGCCAGGCTTGGCCTTGATCTACAAGGAGGCACAGAACTCACATATCAAGCTGATCTTTCCGCTTCGTCCAACAAGATAAATGATATGGACAACCTAAAAAATGTTTTTAGAAACCGCATCGACACTCTTGGTGTAGCAGAACCGACCATTCAGAATATTGGCTCAGACAAGATTTTGATTGAACTACCTGGTGTTAGAGATATTAATAAAGCAATAGAAACAATCGGACAAACTTATGAGCTGGTTTTTATGGTTGAATCAACAGCCGAAGATGGTGGAGTCCAGTTACAAGACTACTACGAGGATTACACTTTGCCGAATTATTGGAAACCGAGCGATTTAACCGGTAGAAATTTAGTACCTTCAAAAACCGATGTGACCTTTAACAACTCTCAAAATAGCATCTCTTCTGAACCAGTAGTATCTATCACCTTCGACAACGCCGGAAAAGACAAGTTCGCCAACCTAACAAAAGAAAATGTTGGGAAACAGATAGCAATCACACTTGATAACAAAATTGTTACGGCTCCAAGAGTGGAGTCATCTATCAACGACGGCAAAGCAGTAATTACCGGTTCGAAAGACGTTGAAGAGGCTCAGAAACTAGCCAAAAGATTGAAAGAAGGTGCTCTGCCTATTCAAGCTAAACTTATTGGGCAAAGAAACATCGGTGCCTCGTTGGGTAGCGACAGTCTCAAATACAGCATTGTCGCAGCCATTATTGGATTTATCTCTCTAGCAATTTTTATGATTTCGTATTATAAATTTCCCGGACTCTTGGCCACACTGGCGCTTATAATTTACA
The DNA here is from genome assembly GCA_002070055.1 of bacterium ADurb.Bin212. Taxonomy (GTDB): domain Bacteria; phylum Patescibacteriota; class UBA1384; order XYA2-FULL-43-10; family XYA2-FULL-43-10; genus MWCM01. The sequence goes on from MWCM01000014.1 coordinate 15,739, forward strand.
CTATCATCTCAATTGCGATATTTAAGCTAATACCGGTTACGCTTTCTTTGGCGGGCATTGCCGGGTTTATATTGTCGGTTGGTATGGCACTAGATGCCAATGTCCTGATATTTGAAAGAACAAGAGAGGAGTTGCGCTTTGGCAAATCATCCAGCTTGGCCATAAAAGATGGTTTCTTGCGCGCTTGGCCATCGATTCGAGATTCAAACTTATCATCAATAATTACCTGTATTATCTTATATTACTTCGGCTCGGGTCCAGTTAGGGGCTTTGCGCTTACACTGGCTATTGGTATTGCAGTCAGCATGTTTACAGCCATCACTGTAACCAGAACATTTATTATGTTGCTTTCAAATGTTAAGAAAGGTAAATTGGTACATGTTTAGAATCGTTGCAAAAAGAAAGACCTGGTACATAATTTCATCTCTTCTGGTTGTATTATCTATTGCCAGTATAATTATTTTAGGCTTGAGGGTAGGAGTAGACTACAATGGGGGCAGTATTCTCGAACTTAAAACATCTAAAGACATTTCAGAAATTACAAAAAAGGCATATGAAGCACAAGAGATATCCTCTTTTCAAATCAAATCTGGAGGCTCAAATACATATACAATCAGGTCTAAAGAACTTTCAAATGACCAAAAGAATACCTTGGTTTCCGAGATCTCAAAGGAAGCCCCCGATCTGATGGAGTTAAGTTTTGACAATATCGGGCCAACAGTAGGGAAGGATCTGCTTAACAAATCAATTTATTCGGTGATTATTGCTGCCTTGGCTATAATAACCTTTATAGCGTATGCCTTTCGAAAAATTCCCAAGCCGTTAAGTTCGTGGAAATTTGGCACACTGGCGGTAGTGGCGTTAATGCATGACCTGTTAATCACTCTTGGTTTTATCTCATTTGTCGGATATTTTTATCCATGGATGGAGATTGATTACCTATTTATAACCGCAATGTTAACCATTATGGGCTTTTCTGTGCACGATACCATCGTAATTTATGATAGATTAAGAGAGAACTTTATCAGGAATAGACATAAACACATTCTTGATGTGGCAGAAGAATCCGTCAATCAAACATTAGCCAGATCGATTAATACCTCAATAACCACGGTGATTGTCCTACTTGCACTTTTTATTCTTGGGGGAACTCCAATCAGGCACTTTGTCCTTATATTAATGTTTGGTATTACCATCGGAACATACTCTTCGATCTTCGTTGCTACACCTCTTTTAGTTTCGTGGCACAAAAACATTAATAAAACAAGCTAGTTTTATAATGGGGGATTGGTCAAATTTTTTGGCAAATATAATTTTAGAAATATCTGAATATATATTTTACTTCGATCTCTCCGCACGAAAGATTTTGGGCAAATTTCAAAATATTCGAATATATAATTATTTAAATTTAAATTATTAATTATTAATTATCTATTATGTATTTCATAATTATCGGACTAGTAATTGGAATTGCTATCGGCGGATTTTTGCAGTTTGATATCCCTCCTATTTATTCTAGATATACAGCAGTAGCGATTATCGGCGTCCTAGATTCACTATTCGGGGCAATAAAGAGCGAAGTTGAAGATAAGTTCAATACTACGATATTCGCAACCGGATTGCTTTTTAATATATTGTTAGCAATCATAATCACATATTTTGGAGATAAGCTTAATCTTGACCTATACCTGGCGATCTTGATAGTGTTTACTATGAGAATATTTCAAAACATAGGGGCTATTAAAAATACAGCCCTTAAAAGAATATCAAAAAGGTAATACTAGTTAATAATTAGTATTAATAGGTAGTTGATATCGATAAATTGCAAATATTTCGTCTCGGGGCATTCTAGAGGTTTTTGAACTCAATTTAGTCTATGTCTTCGCCTAGAATAGGTGGTAGCGAGAATATTTATATGTAAATACATACCTTGTCGCATTATGTATGTTATGCGACTGTTAGTTATTGTGTCGCAAGCAATTAGCTCCGCGCAGATTGTCGCAATCAATAGCTCTATGGCCATACAAACTAAATATCTACTTCATACTCAAATATATGATTTGACTATATTCAATTCCGCCTGCCATGGACCCCACAGCGCCCTCTAATGCGTTTTTATTCTTTAATTGGACTCAGATTCATACACAGCCATCTAATAATACTAGAATTAGGATTATAGTTATAGGAAATATGTATGTTTAGACACAAATTATTATTTTATTTTATTTGCACTTTTATTATTCATAATTAAACAAGGATCCAGCTTAATAACTTTTGAGTATTTTTCGAAAAGAATTCTAAGATATATAAAAATCCGATTTTCTGCACTCCCCCGAAATCTGCCTAAAAATAAAAAACGCCATTTTTTAGGCGTTTATTATTTGTCGCATAATATCACTAAAGCTGGACCTCTTCTCCCTCATTGATGGCAGCAGCTCCGCCGTCGCTGGCCGCGTCTTCTGTTGTATCTGGCACCGCAAACTGATGATTCCCAGTAGGCAGCGAATCTTTTTCCATATCACTTCGATTTCCTTCTGCTTTTTGGCCCTTTTTGGGGTCATGTATATCTATATTCTCGTCAAGGCTGTTACGATCTTTTTTGTTTTTACCCTCTTTGTTAGATTCATGTTTTGTTTCAACGTTTTTTACAGGAGCGGATTTACTCAAATAATCTTCAGCCATTTGCGCAAGCTTGATCATTTTTTTACTACTATCGTCAACAACAATGCCGACCTCGGCAAACCTTTCCTCGTCGATATCCTCTCCAATAAACCATTTGACTCCACCTCGGGCAGTTTGCTCTTTGTATATTTTATTACCCAAAATATTCTGATACTTTAAATATCGTGGCTTCTTCTCTTTAATTGCTTCCGTGTTTGCATCGTGGGGAGTATCGATTTCTAGTTCTGATGTCACCTCTTTTTTAAGGGGTGTTGAGTGTGGCTCGGCTGTTACCTTGCTCGCCTCACTTTTTTGATTTTGAATAATTTCGTCATGCTCTGCTTGGTTGGATTTTGTTGTCTCCTCCCCTTTTGTCTCCACCTTAGTGTCCTCAACTTTTTCAACAGTATTTTTGTAATCAATTTGTGGCTTGGTAATGGGTTTTGTGATTGCAGAATCCTTAACTTTATTATCAACTGGCTTTTTCTTGACCAAAAGAGCCTCTAGGCCACCCTCTTTATACAACTCAGCTTCTGCTTTCAGCTCCTCTTGCTCTTCCTTTGAACGATTTAGAATCATCTCCTCAACATAGGCTCTATCTCTGGAGTATTTCTGACGTGAGTGAGCGATAATCTTTTCGTTATTGCCGGTAATTCTCTCAACGGGTGGTAAAGTTCTAGACGAAAAAGCCGGTGAGGCCACACCGTCAATCAATAATTTTATGTAGATGTTATATTTATCTAAATTTACGAGGTCATTACCGTCAAAAACCGGTTCATACTCCTTAACCAAATAATCGGCATCAGCACCGCCAACACGAAAAGAAATGAGCGTGCCGGCATTACCGAATACAGCGTCTCTAACCTCTTCTGGCAATTGCGCAATATACTGATGAGCAATGGTTAAGTTCAGATGATATTTTCTGGCTTCAGATAATATTACGGCAAAAGAGTCAGTGGCAAAGTTCTGAAACTCATCAACATACAAATAGCAATCCGGTCGCTGATCGACAGGCACATCTGCCCGGCTCATTGCGGCCAATTGAATTTTTGTTATCATCATAGCACCCAAAAGTGCTGAGTTGTCCTCCCCTATTTTGCCGCGAGATAAATTTACAACCATAATTTTTTTATTGTCCATAATATCGCGAATATTTAATGTAGACTGAGGCTGACCTACAATATTACGAATAGTTGCCGTAGCCAAGAACTGACCGACTTTGTTCAAAATCGGAGAAACAGCTTCTGTGCGAAACTTGGAATCGTATTGAGCAAACTCAAGAGTCCAAAAATCCTTTATCACAGGATCTTTAACATGTTCAACAACTTTATCTCTAAATCTGCCATCAGTTAGCATTTTCGGAATGTCCAGCATAGTCGAGTTGGGATAATCGAGCAACGCCAAAACGGTGTTTCTTAAGATATGTTCGAGCCTCGGCCCCCAGGAATTACCAAAGATCTTTTTAAATATTCCAACAAAACCACTCGCCACCATACCCTTAAAGTCATCATCAACATTTTCTAAGAGATTAAAAGCAACCGGATAAGCACGATCGGCAGGATCAAATACCACTACATCATTAACTCTTTCATTTGGGACACATGCCAAAATTTTGTCAGCAAACTCGCCGTGTGGGTCAACGATAACCACGCCCCTATTCTTCCAGACATCATCAATAGCCATATTTTCCAATAAAACAGATTTACCCACGCCACTTTTACCAACAACATAAATATGTCTTCTTCTGTCATCTTCTTTGATTCCGAATTTATGATAGGCGTTTCTAAAGTTCGTCTCCCCTATTACCGTGAGAACTTCCTCTGGAGTATTGTCATATAAGGGCAAATTGGCTGGTGGTTCACCTTTTTTTGCCCCGCTCCAGACAATATTAGGAGTAGCCACCGACTGATGAGGGAAATGGAATACGGAAGCAAGCTCGCCAATATTCAAAATGCATCCGCCATCTTCAAAGCTGCGAGTAAAAAACTCCAAGAGACCCGTCTGGTTGTTAATCTTTGTTTCGCCAGCCACAAAACCGTTTAAATTAGTTGTGTTGTATTGCTTATAGGCAGCAGCAACGCTTTGGGCCTTGGTTTTTGCAACCATTGGATCAGTACTAATGGCTAAAATTCTAATTTTGACTTGATACCCAAGCTTTAATATCTTCATCTCAATCTGCTTAAGCGCCTCTTCCACCGGACCCGACAACTCTTTTTTGTTCTCGGCTTCCTCCATCTCCGCACCAGGTTTTAAAGCTTGTATTAGCACCATTTTGGAAAACTTTATAAAGCTCCCAGAGAAGCCTTGCAACAAACCTTTGGCGCCAACTTTTTTGCCACTTCTCACCGCTTCTATCATTGAATTGCCCTTCTCCTGCCACTCGTCCCCCACCGGTCTTATTATCGTTTGGACACAGATTTCTTCTTGAGGGTCGAGTTTAGTCATAACTGAAGTGATGCCGGAAATAGGATCAACTTCAAAATCTGAAAAGAGTTTAATCGGGTATACATCCGGTTTGGTGGTAGCCAAATCACAAACAGCATAACTTTTACCGGAGATTAAGTTCTGTTGGGCGTAGTCATCAACTCTGTGTATTTCGACAGTAGAATATTGCGCATAAATCTGTCCCTCAACAAAGTCTACAATATGTTCCGGGACTCGCACAAAAAATTGAATAAACTTTTCTTTAGCCACGATTTCAAACGATATCTCCGGCTGAAACATGGCGTTATCGGAGTACACGCCGTGTATAGAAGCAAACATCTGTTCAGCCGAAAGAGGTGGTTTATCATTATTCTTTGGTACATCAATTCGTAAAATTGAGTAACTCTGACTGCTTAACCAACTCAACCTTCTTTCCTGTTGACGAACACGGAAAAGTTGAACCAACAAAAAGATCCCCCCTATTACTATTGCTGCTATAATCAAGACGACAATTATTTCCATAACTACATTCTATCATCTTTAATTAGCTAGTTCTATTGCTGATCACTTAAAATATATTTGTCGGTAGAGAGCTTTTTGAATTCTTTGTTAGTCTGCAAATTTATTAAAATAGTATTTTTTCTAACGTGCCGTTGCTTTGATACCTCTTTGGTAATATCGGCTAAAGTCATAGCGCCGGAAGCTTTTTTTAGAACTGCCCGGATTATGTCTCTTACTGTACCGGATTGATACCCCCACTCGCTTAAAGCATAGATACCGCGACCGATCAGAATAAATCTAGGATCGGCAATCAGTTCGTTATGGATTGTTGCTAACACAACTTTCTTGCCGTCAAAATTTTCATTTTGTATCGCCCGGCCGATCTCTGCAAAATGCATAGGCGCCTGATTTTTTCTCAAAACATAATATATTTTATCCCTAACGTTCTTCGGATTGAATTCAGGCCACGAAGAAAGACCCAAGTCTCCTTGGTAGTTTTGAATTATCTTTTTGCTGACCTTTGGTAAAGCCGATAAAAATGATATTTTATGCTTTAGGTGATGTGGATGAGCCTCCAATAAAACATCAATTTTTGCCGGCGTATTATTTTTATTTAAATAGTCAGCCCACTCTTTCAAAATAGATGCGACCTCTTTTCTGGGTATTGTGGCTAAAATCCAACTATCATGTATGTGGTCATCTCTTTCGATTTCCTCGACCTCAGACATTATACTCATAATCAGATTAAGAGCATTTGTATCATTTTCATTAGCACTATCTTTTAGTAGCATCTTCTCAGCGCTCTTTTTGTGTAAGATACCACTCTCTGACTCGAGAATGTTTAGTAGTTTTTTAGTTTTTTCATTATGACTAGAAACGAGGTAAAGAGATAATTTTTTTAAAGCATCTTTCTCTATCTGTCTAATTCTTTCTCTGGAAAGATCAAGATCGCCTCCAATTGCTGCAAGCGTTTTTTTCTTTGTACCAAGGCCAAAGCGTTCAGTAACGACTTTGGATTCTTTGTCTTTAAGTTTTTTAAGACCATCTTTAATTATTGAGTAAGGAGAGAAATCAATTTTTTCCATATTAACACCTATAATACATTATCAAGAGTTGCCCACTCGGATTCCTGATCTGCAGGGACCACAACAGACACCTGATCGTTATGTTTACCTTTATAATATGTAACACTAGCTAATAATACTTTATATATCTTGCCGTTGACATTTACCTGCCAATTTCCATCTTCTAACATTTCGAGTGTTCCAATAAGATTTTTTCGCTCCACTGGACCGATCTGCTTAAATAAGAACTTTCCATCCTCCGACACAGAGAGTTTGAGTTTATCGCCAACAACAAGTTTAGATTTGGAAGCATAATTCGGCGGCACAGAGTATTTCTTCTTATCGGTGCCAATCATCTGTTCGCCATCAAAAAAACCGTGCACAGAATCATCATCCGATTCACTGTTTATCATAACTACTTTTTTATTTATTTCGTTGGCAAATATTTTGGATTTGACCTGTCTGATTTTTGATTCCGCCGCATCCAATAATTTTCTTATCTCCTCTAAATCTGTTTCAGTCATAAGATATCCTTTTGTTTTTATAGCTATTAAATTATTGTCAACCAAAAAAATGCAGATTTAAGATAGCATATTGAATCTACTTTATCACATTTAGTATATGATGTCAAACCAAATTAGACCACTCCGCCTCGTTGATTGCTATCGTTGATTCCCGGCAAATCTATTAAATCAACTTTGCTTCTCTCCTTTATCTCCGCATCAACAACTTCCCTGTCGCGACCGAATTTTAATCTAGATAACTCGGAAATCGCAGCACCAAGCTTGGCGTTCTCGTTTGGATCAGGTGGCACACTTTGCGCATTAAATGGTCTGGTTGGAGCACCATCAATAAGCATTTTTGCATAAAAGTTGTACTTATCTATTGTTGTCATATCATCCATTTGTAGCGGATCAAACTCTTTAACTAAAAACTCTGCGTCAGCGGCCCCAATTCTAAATGCTACAAGAGTACCGGCATTTCCAATAACCGCATCTCTTATCTTTTCATCAAGTTGAGCGATATATTGATTGGTAATATTTAAAGATAGTTTATACTTTCTGGACTCAGACAATATGGTGGCAAAAACATCCGTAATAAAGTTTTGAAACTCATCGACATATAAGAAGAAAGGGGTTCTTTGATCTTCACTCATATCTTGTCTGGAAAATGCTCCCATGGCAATTTTTGAAACAATTATCATACCAAGTAAAAATGCGTTAATCTCCCCTATTAAACCCTTACTTAAATTACAAATCAAAATCTTTTTGCCATCCATAACATCTCTAAAATCAAAAGCGGATTTGGTTTGGCCCAAAATGTTTCTCATCATATCATTGGTCATAAACCTGCCAAATTTTGAAGTAAAATAATTGAGCATCTCTGATTTATGAAAATCACTGGTTTTAGCCATCTGCTTCTCCCAAAAAGACCGCACCACCGGATCGGTAACATTTTTCACACATTGTTTCTCGAAATCCGGGTCGGTAAACAGCCTTGGTATATCAATAATAGTTCCCCCGTCTGGCTGTGCCATTAAAGTTAATGAGGCATTTCTCATCCAATGCTCAAATTGTGGACCAACAATTCCTGTTTGCCCCGGGTCAAACAATTTTTGGAACATCTGCAGGGCTTCCTGTACCAAAAAGTCCTTCTGTTCGACGGTTTTCCATTCAAGCATATTTAGTCCCATAGGTCGGTCGATATCAGCCGGATTAAAATAAATTACATCCTCGGCACGCTCCTTAGGGATTCTTTTCATAATAAATTCGGCTGCATCGCCATTAGGATCAAGATATGCTACACCCTTGCCCTCACGAATATCCTGCATAATCATATTCTCAAACAATACAGTCTTACCCACGCCGGTTTTACCAATCATGTATACGTGGCGCAATCGGTCAATTTCCTGTAATCTGACCTCCTTATCCTCTCCACGATATTTGCTTATTCCAAGCAACGTGCCCTCTTTGGGCAGATTTGGCGGCGGAGCCGCTCTCTTAGCTAAAAGCCAAGCAATGCTTGGTGTATCGGTAAAACGATTAGGTAAATGATAAATTGAGGCTAATTCCTCGGTGTTTAAAATCCATTTTTTGCGAATACTAAAGGTTCTGTAAACATAATTTGCCAACTCTTCGGACTTATTCTTGGGTGTTGAGGGATGAAAACCGTTTGAATCGGGTGTATTAAATTGGCTAAATGCGGAGATTACTTGGCGCAAATTATGATCTGAAGTTGCCTGATCGGCTGCAACGGCTACCAATCTTATCTGGACCTCGAAACCTAGCTTGGAAGCCTTTTCACCCAAGAGCTTAATCTGGTTCTCTTGCATCGGAGTTTGTTTATGTGGATTATTTGGATTGTAAAATTCATTTTTGTCTTTGTCTTTATCCTCGGCTTTTAAATTGTGTAAAAAATTAAAGAAACTAATAGTAAATTTATTCAAACCGGTAGCGTTTTGGGTCAAAACCGTTTTGCCTTGTTGGATATTATAAGCGGCCTTCTCTGTTGATATGCGCCACATACCGCTAGTAGGACGCAGCAGTATTTGAATCCCCGCCAACTCGTCCTCTTTGAGTTTAGATAAGGAGTTGGTTATAGCATTAATCGGATCTTCTTCTATAGTTTTATAGGTTTTAATGGGAAATATGTATTTTTTCTGTAAATAAAGGTTATTTATTGATATTTTGAGCGGCTTATTAGGAAAGATTGAATAGTTTTTATCGATCTCTACCTGTGCATCGGGATATTGAGCCAAAAGATTTTTTTCTACAATTTGGCGTATCCTTTCCGGACAACCTACATAAAAATATATCTTGCCCTCTTTGGCAATGAGCTCAACGGAAATATGATCTTGACCGGTGATTTTACTATATATATCATGCTTATACACCGAATCAAGAGCCGCATAAAAAGGCTCAATAACCGAAAGCATCTCCCTAAAATCTTTGCGTTGGTCATCTTCGTCTGCATGAGGGGCTTTTGGCACAGAGACCTTTATCATAACCCAATCGTCCGTTAATTGAACTTGATGGCGACGCACAAACCAGCGCCTAATCTCCTGCCACAATAAATACAAAATGACTACCGCGGCAACGGCAATAAGCAAATAGACCCACCACGCCAGCTGATCCGGCTCATTATTGTATTGATAGCTGTTTTGATACATTTTTTTGTTTTTTCCTAAGCTGCTTTTTCTAGTATTTCATCATCTGATTCAGCATGATGGCCCTTATCTGCAAACATTGTTGCATCTAAGCTTGCGTCTTTTTCCCCTGCCATTCCCCGCATTACTCTCCCTTTTTTGTTTCCATGTAAAAATTTGTCTGCAAAAGAAGCAAAAAAGCCATGATTTGTTTGACTAGAATCATTATTGGTATCGGCAAAAACATTGGGGTCATTAAGACCAGGGTCAACATCTTCAATGTTATCACCGGTAACTACTGCTTCTTCTACCACTTCGGCTTGGGTATTTTTAACATCTTCAACCACGGGAGGATTTTGCTCTATAGGCACTTCTTCATCATTAGGAGCTTTAATCTCGTCTGTTTCTTGATTTGTGTCGCCCAAGGTCTGTTCTGTTTGAGCCGGCTCAACTGGCAATTGTGGAGCTGTATCAGTTATAACTTCCTCCTCAGGGCCAGTCTCTGCTGTTTGTGGTTCTGCTTGCGCTGATACTAAATCTTGGGTTAACGAAGCATCTTGATTATCTGGCAAAATCTCAGTGGCTGGCGGTATAGCAACATCAGAAGCTAACACCGGCTCAGGCGCAAGATCTTCGGCTACTTCAGCCGGTATCTCTTCATTGCTGCTGCCGTTAATTACTTGGGGTTCCTGAGCTTGGGCCGACGGCGGCTGACCGGCAATGTTATTCTCTGGCATATTATCTAAACCAGATTGTTCTAGAGCCGGTTCTGTGGTTTGCCCGATGAAAGGTTTTTGATCTAGAACTAAGGATTCTGTTGTGTTATCCAGAGTAATGCGGGGATCCACAAAATCGACGGTTGGATTTGAATTTGGAACAGCAGCTATAGCTTCAGACTGTGAATCATCTGAACCCAAAGATTCATCTTGATGAGCCCGATTTAATCTCTCATGTAATTGCTTAGAATCGTTATCTTCAACTACTAAAGGATCTTCTACGGTTTGTTCCATAACTACTTTTTCCACGCTTTTAACAGGGGTAACACTATTTACTTCCAGCACTGGCGCTTGTGGCGTAGTTGGATCTTGCTCGTCAAGGAAGAACTCATCCGACACTTCAGAAATTGCAGGCTTCTCCTCAGCCGTTGGAGTTATCCCCTCTTGCAGGGGAGAAATATCTTCGTCCGATTTCTGTTCAGTCGGAGGTTGATACTCACCGGTTATAATAGCTAAATCCTCTTCTGGCACAACCGGAGCATTGGGCTGTAAATTACCAGATTCAACCGACGGTGTTTCGGCGACCTCAGGAATATCTTTTCTGGTAAATACTATGCCTCCACTATTTAAAGCGTTATCAATTATTGCACCATTGGCCTCATGGGACACAACAAGGTCGCTCTCCCCTGTGCCTGAAACAACGCGTTGCCCAAGCTCATCAAATAATATAATATCCTGTGGCTTGTACTGTTCGCTGCTAGCACCTGTTTCGATAATCTTTTGACCAGTACTTAAACCTATTTCAGGCATCTCCTCCAATTTTGGAGCAATAACCATGCGGTTACGCCGAGAACGTGGAACCCCCGGCATCGTAATATGTGGGAGATTTTCTTTTGCTGGTTTTTGTTGCTCTTGTTCTAGAGCAGAGATAACTCTCTCTTTGTCAACCTCCCCCATTCCAGATATATATCTCGATAAAGCAGCAAAATCCTCAGGCGCAATTTCCCCCTCACCGGTCAAAAAATCACTCAAGTACTTGGCAATACCTTCGTCTAAACCGTCAAAAGTTTTTTGATCAACACTAGCCATTTAAATTATCCGTCTTACCCAAAACCTCATCTTTAATAAGTTCAAGCTCCTTGAACACTTTATCGCTCCAACCGGGAATATTTTCTGCAACGAATTTGTAGAATTCAGCCTCATCACCAGATTCGGCTTTGTCGGCCAATTCCTCGGCTTTTTCTTTCGGAATGTATAGCAAAAGTAAATTTAAAATTCTCTGATTAATCAATGTGTCTATCTTTTCTTCTATCTGCTTCTTCTCTATATCTGGGAGATCTTTAAATCCTAAATCTTCAATCAACCTTGCCTTGTATAAGTACAATATGTCATCCATTGGTTCATCAGTTGCTTTTGCTGAATCATTAGGAGTAGCCAAATCTTGCTCAGCAGTCGAAGAAGCGTCGCCATTAGAATCCTCCTGTGGGTTCTCAGGTGTGTTGGCAACAGCCTGATCATTGGGCGCATCGCTTTGATTTTGATTTACAGGGGTACCGCCAAAATCACCAACTCCCATAGGCGACACCGGTGACTGTGTATTGTTAATATTGTCTGTATTTGCAGCATTATCATCAGCAGTAGAATTAAAATTGTCCCCATCCATGTTCCCTCCTAAGCTCTTCTAGTAAATAAAGTTATTGTTTCAGCATCAATATCTGCAGGTAACAAAGTTCTGGCAGCTCCAGCTGTCCTAGTGGTCATGTCAACCTCGGCGAAGTTAAATTCTTCAGGGGGACCGGCATCAAAATCCTGGAACTGCAGAAATCTCGTCCCGCCGGTAATTGAAATTAAGTAATCGTTGGCATTTCCCAGGCGTTCTGTAGCCCTTAATCGATTCATGAAGTCTCGTTTGGGCCTGCCAGCTCCACGTAACTCTGCTTCAAATCCATAATTAATACCCCCAATAGAAATCATTAAGTCTACCTGATATTCGGGATTACCATCAGCTTCTGTTACATCGTTTAAGCGGACAGTAACATTTGGTAAACCAAGAAAGTTATTAGCATTGTTGGCTCTTATTCGCACCTCTCTAACAGGGAGAGCTCTGGGGTTTGTAGGTATGAAAATGGTTTGCCCACTTCTAACCTGAATCTGTCCATCCAAATTATTACCCAACAATCTTTCATACCTCTCCAAATCCACTGGTTCTCCTCCCTCGCCACCTCCAGCAGCCGCAGCGGCGCCAACTACGGTAATAAGATCTCGGTTGATACGATTATTATTGGTAATATCAGCTACAGTAATCTGCGGATGAGGCTCAACACCTCTTCTTCTTCGATCCAAATCCTCATCTGTATTTCTAAAAACTATTCTACCGTCAGGATCAACTCTATCCACCACAAAATCGTTTCTTCTACCCCTTGGTAAAACATAACCAATTCTTGCAAAGAGCGTGGGATTAATTATTACACTACTCCCCACAAGTTCATTATTAACAGCTTGCATTGCCTCTTGTTGTCTCTCTCTTTGAGCTGCTTCGTTTGTTCTGCGCCACTCGTTCATGGGTTCACGATACTTATCGGTGGCCGAATCTGCAGTTCTTTGCTCTTGGTTGTTTAAGCGTCTTTTTATAGCGTCAGCCCCGGCATAACCCAAAGCCCCCACACCAACTCCAGCCAAAGCAGCAGAGGTGGCCAACTGATCCGTAGTGAAACCCGAGTTATCAATAAGATTATTTAGCCATGTTACATAACTATCTGGATTGTTTTGCGATACCACTTGCACAAACTCCTCGGCAATTGAAGGATGAGAAACTACAAAGTTCTGCACCTCTGGAGGCAAACTCAAATAAGCTTCTTTGTTATTCATTAAAAATTCGCTGAATTTTTGACCGTTAGCAACCTCGGAGTAAATATCGATATTGTGCATCGAGGCCTGTTCAGTAATGCCACTCATATCACCGTTTGCTAAATGTTGGTTAAACTGATCCAGCCCACCATCAGCAAAACCGTCTATTCTTCCGCCGATCGCCTGCAAATTCTCTAAATGTTGTGGGTCGTAGGTATTCATATCAGGGTTGTATAATGTATCCCCACCACCACTTAAGTCGCCGGAAAGCATGGCTTGTTCCTGATTAAAAGCTCCCAAATTGGCATCGTGACTGGCAATATCCGGCTGCAACACACCGTTTCTTAATTCCTCCATTCTCTGATGCAATAAATCTTGCCCGCCATCAATGTCTACACCCGAAGCATTAACAGAAAAATGAGGAAGATGTTCTCTTGCCCACTGCGAAACGTTTTGCACCACAGGGCTATTTACAATGGCTTCTTTTATGCCAGCTAATGCCGGAATTTTGTCGGCTAAAATCCAAGCACACCTGGCTACACCACCCACCAAGCCGCCAACAATAGCACCCTTTACCACGGTTGCCGTAACTTTCTTCTTCTTCATCTTAGATAATCGTGCGTAGATATCTTTAAATTCTGCACCGGCCGCCTCAGAAATTCTCCGCATCTCTTGAGTCGAACCGTCTATAGCGGCATCGAGCCTTGCTAGAACCGGGTTTAACTCGGCACCACCTGCCCTTGCCTCAATAACTCTGCATCTTAATAGATTTTTAATTTGATTGTATTTAGCCACCATTTCGAGTTTGTGAATAGATCTACCACGAATGGCACCGCTATCAATGGCATTTTTTAATATACCCAAAGAGGCGAAAAGTTGCTCGTCCGGCAAGGCATCAATTTCGTTTTTAGACGATCGCAAAATGGATAGATTTTGCATCCAAGTAGCTGCTGAGTACTCCTGATTTTTGCCTCTAAGCCAACCCCAAAAACCACCCATGGTGGCACCAACTGCAGCAGATAAAGCAGGGGCGGCGATATTAAAGGCGGTTTTGGCTGCTTCTGCCCCACCAGTCTCCATATAGTGCTGTGTTATCGTCTGCAAGCCTGCATCCGATACCTCATGTGCGGCATAGCCAACTGCGCCCATACCAAGCATTCTGCCCAAAAAACTCTGGCTGATTCTTCTGCCAACACCGCGCAAACCGCGCCTTTCGCAAAGCAGCTGCTCCAAAAGTTTGGCATCGGCATCACCGGAATCCAAAATCTGCCGAACCGTTTCCGGTGAGCGCACGGTTTCAATTAAATCTCGGGTCAAATCTTGGCGAGCATCTTCTCTGTGCGATCTAAAACCCCACTGTGAATTATATTGGTCTTCGTTTAAAACACCGTTAATATCACCAATTACTCTATCCCTAACTTGATTTGAGGCTCCGCCGTGTGATGCCACATCCCCTCCGAACTTATCGCAATTATTTTATATAAATTTGCATAATTTATACGCCAAACAAAACCGTAACAGCACTACTGTCCGCTTACAATAATTATAACTGATGGCAAATGTCTGCACAAGATTATTATATGATATTTAATAAACAAGCGCAACGAATTAAATTATTATATTCTGAACATATAGAGCATTGATCTATGTTTGATACAAAGCAAATAACCAACCAATCAACGTGCAATAATAATTTAAAATTCAAAAATCAAAGATCAAAATTACAATTCAAAAGTTACTAATTAACTCACAAAAACCATTATTCGTTATTCATCATTCATTATTCAAACTACCATTGCTTCCAAAATACAAAAAGGACCTCCGGCGCGTGGCCAAAGGTCCTTCCTGATTACTCCCCCATATCCCTGGGGTAGGGGCCCCGTAAGTGGGGCTATCTCCGGCTAGTTGCCGGTGTCGGTTGTGGGCACCTCCTCCCAAATGGCGTTCCCGCGGAGGCGGCGGAGGCGAGTACTGCCATCCGCCGACCAGCCGTACTCGTAGGGATCAACGTCGATCCCCTGAGCAGAGGCCTCAGCGGCAGGCGCCTCGGGGGCAGCTTGCGGCTGGGGCGCGGGGGCGGGGGCCGGCGCCGGAGCGGGGGCGACCTGCGGAGCTGCCGGAGCAGCCGCAGGCGCCACCGCGGCGGTGGCGGCGGGC
>MWCM01000015.1 GCA_002070055.1 bacterium ADurb.Bin212
TGCCCCGCCGAGTCCAAATTAGTTTTCAGGATTTTTGTCAAAAAATGTTCGAACATCAATCAAAAAACACCGCCAGAAAGTGGAACTCAGTTTATTGAGTTTTGGTTTATGACAGTAAGATGTAAAAGGGATTCGAAAGGCGGAGGAGCGACTGGCGCCGAGCCGGGGTCGAGGCAATTTTCAGCAGAAAATTGACCGTGACCGAACCCCTCCCTCTCCGCCATTACATTGATATATTTTCGCCAATAGAGATATCGAATTTGTCCACCCAGCCAGCTTTGACTTCGAGCACTTTGTCAACCTCTGATCTCGGTCGGTATCTAAATAGCTCGCTGTCGCTTGCTCCGTTTTGCACCGGAACATTTTTTGTAATATCAACGATCTCCTGCCCATTTATCCAAATAATGTCGATATCGAATTTCATATTTTTCATCCAAAAAATCTGCCTGTCCACTGTGTCGAAAACGAACAACATGCCTTGCTGCTCTGAGATTTCGTCAAAGACGGCCAACCCTATTTCTCTTTTATTATTTGTGTCCGCAATATAAACATCCAGTGTGTGATCCGCTACTTGTATCCTATTTATTTCGTAGCCACCCGAAGAGTTTGGATGTTGGGTTTTCTGTATTAAAGCAAACGTTAGTGTCGCTAGCAACACGAACAGCAGAAAAGCTATTAGCCTTTTTTGTAATTTCATTGGAAATTAGATATTAGAAATTTGTAATTCTAACAAATGTTTATCAGTTGTTTCTTTTTGGCTTAATAACAACCCTTCGATCTCTCCCGCTTCCTGTGCTCTCCGTCTCAATGTCGGCTATGTTAGAACAAGTAGTATGCACAATCATCCTTTCGTATGAACTCATTGCCGGTAGGGTCTCTTCGATGCCGGTTGTTAACACCTGATATGCTAAGTCTTTTGCCCTCTTGGCAAGCACAGAGGCTTTTTTGGAGCGATATCCTGCAATATCTACCACTAGATCCGCTCCCGCCTCTTTAAGCCGTTCAGAAAGCATAATACGCATTAGGTGTTGCAAAGAATCCAAAACCTCTCCTCCCCGGCCGATTAGCATCGCCACATCATCATCCTGATAGTTTACAATAATTGTATTGCCCTCCCTAGCAACAATACTCTCTCCACAAAATCCCAAACTGGCAATAAAATCTTCTGAATCCCTTTTGATTGCAATCATTAATTCGTCCATATCACCCCATATTTAAAAAATATATTTCTTTTTTGAAGTATAACAAAAACCAGGTTTGAATTAAAACCATATAGGCTAACAATCAATTTATATCTAAAACAAAAATGCTACTTTTTAGTTCTGATGGTAACTTCTACACCTTTTTTTCTATCACTTTTGTCTAGTCTTTTGCTCATAATATTTGAGATCATATCCTTCTTTTTGCTTCCTTCGACACCTTCTCGGCTTGCCGTTTCTTGAGTTGTTTGCTCAACCGATTCATTAATCTCCTGCTTGTCTGTACCGTCTGATAACTTAGTGTCATCGGCTGAATCGCCATCTTGAGATTTGGTTTTGATATTTTTGTTTACATACCACTGCTGACCAATGCTAAATATTGTGGTGATAATCCAATAAAGCACAAGTCCAGATTGTAAAGATCGACCGATAAATATTGTCATAATCGGGAATAAGAAGGCCATCTGTCTGTTCATTGCCATGGCGGGGTCTTGCTTGGCTTTTGGATCAACTTTAGGCAAAGTCATCATGCTCAAAGCAAATTGAGTTAAGCCGGCCAGTATAGGCAAAATCCATAAATCAGGCTTTGACATATCAAAACCCAAAAAGAGATTGTTGAGTGCTTCTGGTCTAGGGGTAAAAGAATATAAGAGATTATAGTTTGCCGTATCAAAACCGATCATAAACACGCGATACAGAATCCATATGACCACTAATTGAATTAACATGGGACCGCAACAACCAAGCGGGCTGGCTCCAGCTTCTTTATATAGCCTCATAGTTTCTTCATTCAGTTTTTTGTTGTCACCCTTATACTTCTCTTTGAGCGCGTTCATCTTGGGCTGCAATGACTGCATTTTTGTTGTGGCCTTTGCCGCCTTTAGAGAGGGCGGTAATAGCAAAATCCTAATAACTACGGTTACTAAAATTATCGCCCAACCCACAGAGCCCCCCGTCAACCAGGCGAAGAAAATTAAAAGATTGTAGAACGGTATGTAAAGGATAGACTTAAAGACATTCATAATATTATCCGATTTTTAGATTGTTAATTATTCAATTAGATTTTAGTTTGTAGGTAACAGGGGTCAGGTTACAGGTTATAGGGGCTTGATTATAGCTTTTTAATGATTGTGTTAAGAATTTTCATGATTTCATTTAATTGTTGTAATAATTTAGCTGATTTTGAAAAATCCATGAATTTTAATTTCTCTGCAATTATTACCTGTGTTTCTAATTCTGAACACGAACCCAAAGAGATGCGAAGAAATTGGCAATAATCTTTGCGAGTTCCCCTGCTTGACCCTTCGGCAATGTTTGATGGTATTGATATCGCAGAGCGTCTCATTTGTGAAATAAGACCGAAAACCTCTTCTTTTGGAAAGCTTTCGGTGCTTCTATAAACCGCCTCCACAAGAGAAACTGCTTTCTGCCACACTACTAAATCTTTGTAAGACTGAATCATTTTCGCATTCTAAAACTATTACCTGGCACCTATTACCTGAAACCTACTTAATCTCGTCCAGTCCGCCTTTGCTCCAAGGATTACAGCGCAACACTCTCCAAAAAGCCAAAACCGAACCGACAAAGGCTCCTCTTTTTACTATAGCCTGTTTTGCATATTCTGAACAGTGCGGCACGTATTTACAGTAACCCCCCGGGTATTTATAACTAAACCATCCCGTGTCGGGAGATAGCGTTTTCTGATAAAGTTCGATTAATTTGACTAAAATATATTTCATTTCAGTGCCCCAATCTTATGTAAACCGATATAGACTTCCTGTCTAATTTTGGCATAATTATACGGGTATTCAAATGGCTTTTTAATTTGGACAACTAAGTCTATCCCGTCTGGTATTTGGGATAAGTTTTCCTCGATAACAGCCCTAATGCGGCGCTTTATCGCATTTCTTCTGGCCGCTCTTTTGTCAATTTTATTAGAGACAACGAAACCGAATCTAGGCTTAAGGTTACAGGTAACAGGTTTTAGGTTCTTAGTGTTGTTAAAATTTGAATTTGTAATCCGTCTAGTTATTGTTTCTTGTTTATCGATTATTCTTTGCGTGCAACGCAAAGCAAGATGTTCGGTATGAACTGGCCGTACCGTCTTAAACATCCGCAAAAACTCTTTATTTTGAGTTATTCTATTGTCTTTCTTCAACATACGTTCAATCTAACATATTCTGCTCAATAAATCGAACCATTAAAAAAACTCCCGCTGGCCGAGATGGCTAGCGGGAGGATCGAGCTTGTGCATTGCTCTGCGCTGTCGCTCAAAAGCGCAGAGGGAGTTGCCTTCAGAACATCGTCCACTGAAGGCGAAACTCATTCTTGCCTGTCACGAGATTGCGGGCGAGGCGGCCGTAGAAACAGCCGCTCTCCATGCGGTACTCGGCAGCAATACCGAGTGAAAATGAGTCGTTACTGGCCCCTTCCACCCACTTGCCGTAGGCAACCGGACCCGCCGAGAACTGCTGGTCAAAACGCTTCAACCACCTGGCATCGTACAGCACCAGGCTGAAACAGCTTTCGTCGTTGAGAGGAGCGTAGGCGCCCGCTTCCCAGAATGTTTTACTCTCTGGGCACGCGCTCGCGTTTCCCGTGTTGACATTAGCAGCCAATGCTCCGCTTTTTGGAGTCCAGCTGATGCATTCGCTCAACTTCCAGCCATTCTCCAGCTTCTGGATCGGGCCGCCGCGCAGCGTGATGCCTTCGGTGTTAAAGTTCTGGAACCAGAACTCGTAGTCCGAATCCCAGACAGCGAAAGTCTGGATCGGCGACTTGCCTTCCGCCCCCTCTGTGCGGATGAATGCGCTTTGGGCAGTGGCCGTGGAGATAACAAGCATTACTACAAGGACGACCATAATCATCTTAGCCATTATTCAATACCTCTGCGTATGCCCGCCGGCTTTTACATTCTTGTGTGTGCTTACGACACCGATTTCTCAGTGTCGAACAAGCAATTTTACTACATTTATGCATTTTTGTCAATTCTGTCGACATATTTCTAGATTCATTGTCGATATTTGCTTTATTTGAGCTTATTTTGTATAATCATGATGTTGTCATATGTATTGACATCTACTGATTTATAAGTTAATAAAGTTAGAAAGTTCATAAAGCCAATGAAGAATAATAAACTAATCGAGACACTAAAAAATTTAGGGCTCTCCGACCATGAATCAAGAGTATATTTGGCGTGTCTGTCACTTGGACCCTCCACTATCCTACAAATTGCCCAGGCCGCAGAGGTCAAAAGAACGACTGTTTACAACGTCATAGAGTCTTTAAAACGGCTCGGGTTAGTTCGAGTAGATATACAGGGTTTTAAACAGCTTTATGTAGCCGACAACCCAGAGAAACTTGAAATAATGGTAAATGCCAGACGCGATGAGCTAATTAACTCGTTGCCAGAATTTATGGCGCTCTACAATCTTAAAGGTGGTGAAAGTTTTATCCGCTACTACGAGGGACTCGAGGCATGCAAAACCGTGTATGAGAATATTATAAAAGAAGCAAAATATGGGGATTTTTTACTGGTGGTGTCAGATCAGGCTACCTGGTATGAACAGGACCCAGAATACTTTCAAACCTTTCTTGAACGCAGATCAAATATTGGCTTAAAAGTTCGAAAACTTTTACAATACTCCCCAAAAATTGATGAACTCGGTTGGGGTACACCAAAATTTAACGAAGAGGTAAAACTTCTTCCTGCTGACACACAACTGACAACAAATTTATTTGTAACTCCAAGCAAAGTAGTAATACACCAAATCATTCCACCGATCTTGGCTATCGAGATTGAAAACAACAGTGTTGTGCGCATGAATAAGGAGATGTTTGAAATAATGTGGGGCTCTGTTCATTTGAACAACAAAAAAGAGCCGCTAGGCTCGTAACAAAAAAAATGGTATGTGGTGAATTTTGGCTACATTGTGCGAAGCATTATTCTTAATTTATACTTCGATATAGCTCATTTATGCGCTTAGGTTCTTGCGGCCTTTCTGTCTGCGGCGTGATATAACGTTACGGCCGGCACGAGTAAACATACGGTGTAAAAAACCGTGCTTCTTTGATCTTCTTCGTTTGTTGGGTTGAAAGGTTCGTTTCATAATACTAAGCCAAAATATCATAATTTTTGCCTTTGGTCAACATTTATTGAAGATAAAATGAATACAGCGAAACGCAAGCTGTTAAAGTCATATTATAAAAACCCCATTGATAACAGCCAACCGTTTGGCATAAATGATCTTTTGATTATTAGATTAACAGTGCCTTAATGGTTTTTTTACACCTCGAGACGCTCGGTGTTGACATTACCTGTGGATAACTTGGTATAGTTTTATTACTACAAACAAATTTATGGGGCTTAATATGGATCTAAATGAAATTTGGCGAAATTGCCTTGGAGAACTTGAAGTAACAGTCTCCCGCCCAAACTTTGTCACATGGTTTAAGAACACCTTTCTGGCAGATTATAAAAATGGTGTTTTTACAGTCGGAGTGCCAAATTTTTTTTATGAAGACTGGCTGAAGCGCAAGCACTTACAAGACATCGCTAAAGCGCTTTCCAAGCAGGTGAACAACCCCAACATTACTGTAAAATTTAAGATTGGAAACCCTACCCCAGATCAAACAGTTGCTTTCTCTGACGATAAAGTTATCCACAAGCCTGTGGATAAACCACGCGACGCAGAAGTATCATTTACCAGCCAGACTCTGCCACAAAATTCAACTTTAAACTCTTACTATATTTTTGAAAATTTTGTTGTTGGTTCTAGCAACCAATTAGCCTATGCGGCCGCGGAAGCAGTTGCTAAGAAGCCGGGAGACACCTATAACCCATTATTTATCTATGGAGATTCCGGAATCGGTAAAACTCACCTCATGCAAGCCATAGGAAATTACTTGATAGAAAAACAGCCCAGCATTAAGGTTTTATATATTACAGCAGAGACCTTTATTAATGATTTTATTAACGCGGTAGAGGCCGGCTCGGGAAAGGCCAAACACTTCAAAAACCGATATAGGAGTAGCGACATTTTATTAATAGACGACATACAGTTTTTATCAGGCAAAGAACAAACCCAAGAGGAGTTCTTTCATACTTTTAACCATCTACATCAAAACCGAAAACAGGTCGTATTAACAGCAGATCGCACACCCAAAGCTATAAAAGGTTTGGAAAAAAGGCTACAAACTCGTTTTGAGGGAGGCATGGTAGCTGATATGGCACCACCTGATTTTGAAACAAGATCTGCAATTTTAAAACATAAGGCCAAAAGCAAGGGTTATCAAATAAGTGAAGATGTTATATCTTATGTGGCGGAAAATATTAAGTCTTCGGTGAGGGAATTGGAGGGAGCACTAACCAAAATAATCGCGACTTGCGAGCTTCAGAAGTGTGAAGTTAATTTAGATTCTACTGTTAAGATTCTTAACAATATTATCGAAACCAATCGAAGAGCCATATCCTCCGATATAATCATTAAAGAAACCTGTCGGTATTTTCATGTAAATGAAGACGATTTACTGGGAAAAAGAAGAAATAAAGAAATTGTTAAACCAAGACAGGTTGCAATGTATCTCATGTATCACGAATTGGGGGTTTCTTACCCGGATATTGGGAAAATCATGGGTGGAAAAGACCATACAACCATTATGCATGGCGATAAAAAGATCGCATTAGAAATGAAAACAAATAATCAAACAAAAGAACAAATAGCACTTATTAAAGAAAAGATATACTCTAATATTTAATATCTAAAAAGATATGGATTTTCTTAATATATATTAAGTAATAGTAATAATAAGGCATGTGGATGAGGTGGATAAGTAAAAAAACACAGGGTAGATAATAATATTTCTTGGTTGGTGTTGTGTAAAAGTTTGCAGGAAAAAAGGGGATATTGCGGTAAAAGATTGTTGATAAATATTCAGATAAATATATGATGTGGATAAGTATCAAGTTTTACACGACTTATCCAGAGTTGATTGCCTTTTTTCCACAGGTTTATGCACAATATCATTATTTGTTAAATAATATGGAGAATATATGAAAGCAACGATTATCCAAGCGAATTTTGCCAAGGCTTTAAATTCCGTATCCCGGGTGGTTAGCAATCGCACCACGCTACCGGTTTTAAATAACGTATTGATAGAGGCAAAAGATGGCAAGTTAAACATGTCGGCCACCGATTTAGAGATTGCTATTAGCGCTAAAATTATCGGTAAAGTCGACAGCGACGGCATAATTACCATACCTGCAAGGTTGCTATCTGACTTTGTCCTTAATAATAAAGATAAAAGCATTGATATCTCTTTAAACGGATTAAATTTAAACCTAAAATCAGAGCATTTTGAGGCCAATATTAAAGGTATAGATGCGGAGGAATTTCCGACAATCCCCGCTTCTGACAAGAAGTCATTTGTAAAGATAAAGACCACGGAGCTAACCGAGGCTATAAGAAAGGTTTCTTTTGCGGCTGCGAATGATGATACAAGGCCTGTTTTGGCGGGAGTTCTCTTTAAATTTACCGATAAAGAGCTACTGCTGGCGGCAACAGACTCATATCGCTTGGCTGAAGCTAAGATTGATGTAGCGGAGATTAAAGAGGAAAAAGAGATAATTGTTCCGGCACGAACCTTGAACGAGTTAAATAGAGTCCTTTCCTCTGTAGAATTAGATGGTGAGGTAGAAATTGTTATCGACGAAACACAAATATTCTTCACAGTCGCAGATATTCGTTTGGTTTCCAGATTAATTGAAGGGTCATTTCCAAACTATAACCAAATTATTCCCGAATCATCAAAAATCTCCCTATCAGCAGATATTGCAGAAACCTTAAGTGCCCTAAAGATGTCTGCTTTGTTCGCCAAAGATATTGCTAACAATATCAAACTTCATATTAAGAAAGGGGAGTTGATTATTAAGTCTGCTGCCGGTGAGAGCGGGGACACGACTTCAAAAATCAACGCCGACACCAGCGGAGGTGATTTGGAGATTGCTTTTAACGCCAGATATTTAATAGACGTCATGAATATATTGAGCGGTAAAAAGGTGGAAATGAAGTTTAACGATGATTCATCTCCATGCATTATTAGTTGCGATAAAGATAAGAATTACTTATATTTAGCCATGCCGCTCAAAACTGATAATTAATAGGCAATTTGCACACAAATCTATCACACAGATCAACACAAATATTTGTGAAAATTTGTGCAGTGGTTAGTGTTGTAATATCAAATGATAAAAAACTTAAAACTAGAAAATTTTCGCAACCATAAAAAGTATTTGCTTTCTATTGATAAAACCACTGTTCTGATTGGTAAAAACGGAGTAGGCAAAACAAATATCTTAGAGAGCATTACTTTGATATCTTACGGAAAATCTTTTAGGGAGGATGATAGAAAAAACCTGATAATGACTGGAGAAGACTGGGCTAGAGTTACTCTGGATGAATACGAAATTTTCTTACAGAGAAGGCCGAGACTGCTAACTAAGATTAAAAGCAGGGGAGTTCCAAAAAGATTGTCGGAAACGGTAGGTCAACTGCCTAGTGTCGTTTTTTCGCCGGAAACTATGAATATTATAAACGGTGAACCAAAACAAAGAAGACGGTTTCTGGATATTGCTATCTCTCAGGTTGACCGCAAATACCTAAAAAACCTTTCTGCCTATACGAAGGTCCGCCGTCAACGCAATAAGCTCTTAGAGCGGATTAACGGGGGTCTGGCGGGTGAAGATGAACTGAACTACTGGGATGAACAATTATCAGGCTATGGTGAGGAGATAATTGTTAAAAGAGTTGAGTCCGTGGCATCTTTAAACTCTAATATTTTAGATTACTATCGAACCATCTCCGGCAACAAGAGAGACGAATTACGGGTCGATTATTTTACTAAAACAGGGGAGAGTCTGATTTCGAAGTTACGGAGTCATAGGTACTCGGATATCGCTTCAAAGAACACAAATTTTGGACCCCATCGTGACGATTTAATTTTTAAATTAAATAACCTGGATATGGCTCATTACGCCTCGAGGGGAGAGACTAGAAGTGCTGTTTTGGCCCTGAAAGTTGCTGAACTAAATTATTTGGAATCAGAGCGCAAAAAACTCCCAGAAGTCTACAACCAAGAGGCCTCTCCTCTATTGCTTTTGGATGATGTTTATAGTGAATTCGACGCAAGTCGTAGGACTCATCTTGCCGATTTGATCAGCAAACATCAAACTGTTATTACCACTACAGACATTGAGCATCTGTCTGAAAAGCTGACCAAATCAGCCAAAATTATCGAGATCTAATTACTGTTGTTTCAGCAAGCTAAGCGTTCTTTTGCGACCGGGTGTTTATGGGGATATGAGCAAGGTGTAAAGAGTTTTAGAAAGTTCTTTGTCTTTTAGCGTATACCCTACCCCGTTTTTGTCTGCGGAGACAATTATTGTGTTTGTGCCAAAGATGAATGAAGTGCTTATATCCAGCTCTTTAGAATATTTTTCGAGATGCGCAGGGAAACGGCTCAATTTTTCTATATATGAAGAATCTTCAAAAGAGACTATAATCTTAATCTTATATTTCGAGTTTCGTGCAGATTCCAGACATTTCTCAATAAAACTTAAGCCAATAGCATTAGCAGTCTTTTTTGAACCCAAAAACCAAGTGGTATCACCGACTTTTAAATTTTTTTTAATTTCGTTTTTGATGGCTTGCGTAGATAAAAGCAACTGCAAATTTTGTGTTTTGCATCCGTTTCCGGTGGGGGACGCTTGCAAGAGAGAAAGTTCTTTATTAACAGGATAATATCTCCTGGCTCCATTAACAATTTGCATTGAGATTAGGCCGCTATCAACAAGCTGGTCAATAAAGTTATAAATTGTAGTTCTTTTGATGCCGGTGGCTTTTGCTAGTTCTAAAACGCTCATATTCCCCGACTCATCGAGCAGTTGAATAATTTTAAGTTCTTTGTCACTTAGGTTGGTGATTATATTTTGATTCATGTTTATATTATAGACCTGACCTCTTTAATTGGCAAACAAATTATTCAGACAGAGTTTACTTTTAAAAGATGTTCCGAGTTTTTTATACCTTGAGCATTTACGCATTGACGCTGAGTTATTCATTTGAAAAGATATTTTTTGTGTTGCGCAACTACATTGAGAGGAAAAGTAATGAGCGGCCAACTGCAGCTACTTGAAAGCCCGCCGCAAGCTGTCCAGGGGAAGCGAAGAGCCCGTGCTACTAAGAATGACCCTGGCAAGCAGTATCTCCTGCTGATAGCTACGCATCGGCAGATATCGATCACCAGGGCGGTGATAAGTGTGCGGTTTGGTGTTAACTACCATAACAGCATTCTGGTCAACACCCCGGAGATTACCACTGGCTGGT
The DNA here is from genome assembly GCA_002070055.1 of bacterium ADurb.Bin212. Classification (GTDB taxonomy): domain Bacteria; phylum Patescibacteriota; class UBA1384; order XYA2-FULL-43-10; family XYA2-FULL-43-10; genus MWCM01. The sequence continues at coordinate 10,583 of MWCM01000015.1, forward strand.
TAGCCGAGAATAGCCGGTTGTTGGGCGCAGGAGAACAGTGGGAGAAACGAACCTATCTGCAAGCTTCGTCGACGAACGAGACTATCCGCAAGAGGTTAGAGTCGTTTCTGAAGCAAAGTGAGTCTGAGTTCAATGTCCACTCGGTGCTGCCTGTCCGGCAGACCGATGATCTGCGCCTGCTTCTAGCCTGTGCTCTGGAGCACTCCGACCCCACACTGTTGGGCGCAGAGTATCGCGCCCAGATGTTGCCGCAGCCGGAACACTGGTCCCGCTAGCGGAGCTAGCGGGACCAAGAAGAACTTCACATAAACATCCTTCTGGTGTATAATGGAGATAATTAGAAACAGGAGGGGTGTTGCAGTATCCTGAAAAAACAGTTATCAAAGATAGCATTTTTCATGTGTGCGTAATCGGTTTAGGAGAGATCGGTGGCGGCATCTTTTTGGAGTTGTCTAAAAAATTTGGCTCTGATCAAGTTTATGGTGTAGATATTAACGACGCAGTTATAAAAAGGGCCACCTTGCAAGGCCTTAATGCTGGGAAAGAGATTCCAAAAGCTCACAATTATATTGTATCTGTATATACCGCAAAACAGATTATTGATGTCTGCCAAAAAATTCCCCTGGATACCAGACCTCTTATTTCTATAGAGGCCACATCTGAGCCAGATGAAATTCAAAAAATTGATCAGGCGATCTCAAACTCTGGTAACTATGATCTGGTTTACTTTCCGCACAGATTTAACCCAGATGACCCGGACCACCAGTATTTTAACTTGGATAGGGTGATCGCTGGTGTAACCGACCAGGCCACTAAAAGAGCAATATCATTCTACTCTCAATTTATGTCCAAAGACCTGATACATGAATTCCCATTACCGATAGTGAGCTTAACAAAAACCATGGAAAATACTTACCGTTTTATAGAAATTGCTATCGCCGAAGATATCAAAATAGCATGCGACAAAAGAGGGATTGATTTCAATCTGCTGCGAGAAGCGATGAATACAAAGTGGAATATCAATGTGCTCGAGGCTAGAGATGGTATATATAAAAAGTGTTTACCGAAAGATTCGGCAATAATCCACCGCTTCTTTCCCGATCTAAAAATATTAACTGCCGCTATCGAAACCGATACGGAGTATAAAAAATACGCAAAAGGGGTATTGCGAATCAACCCCTGGTATATAATTTCTCCTCTAATAATTTTTAGTGTTTTTGTAATATTTATGATATCCAATCGGATTATGTCGCATTTTTACGTTGACCCAATATACCAGAGGGTTGAAGATTTGCATTCGAATATCCAGCAAATAAACAAAGAGAGCTCCTCGGGCGGAGAAAGAGAGGAGCGGCTAAACAGGGAAGTGGTTGACTACATTGAAGAAGTAAGAGAACTCAAAGAGGCAAAAAATAACAAAATCATTTTTCCCGGCACTATGCTCGGTGGAATGAATTAGACGGAGTCAGTCTTTTGGAGTTCATCTTTTTTCTTACACTTTTATACACGATATTAGCCTTCTTTTATCTCTGGTACCGGTATCTGCCAATTATATCTCTACCACAAAAAGTATATGTTCCCATACCCTGCGCCGTAAGTGTTGTCGTCCCGATATACAATGAACCGGAAGAAAACCTGAGACACTGCATAGAATCGATTATAAATACCGAAGGAGAGAAAGAGATAATATTGGTTAATGATTGTTCTACCCAACCACACGTTGGTGTGGTTATTGTTGAATATGCCAACAGATACCCAGATATGGTGAGAGTTCTTAATCTGACCCGCAACAGTGGCAAAAGAAGGGCCCAAATTGAAGCAGTAAAAAGGGCGAGCAATCCATATATTGTAACCGTAGACTCGGATAGTTTACTGGATAAAAAAGCCCTGCTTGAAATAACCAAGCCTTTTACAGATATTAATATCGGTGCGGTAACCGGTGAAATACTGGTAGAAAACAAGGTGAAAAACGCTTTAACTAGAATATTAACTGCCAGGTATTGGTCTGCTTTTAATTTTGAGAGAGAGTCTTTGAATCGTTTGGGCATAGTGACCTGTTGTTCAGGACCATTAACCTGCTACAGGAAAGAGCTGCTTTTACCATTACTTGAAGGTTACGATAAAGAGAGCTTTTTGGGGGTTCCGTGCACCTTTGGTGATGATAGATATCTAACCCGCATGATATTGCAACAGGGTTATCAAACAGCATATAATTCGGCCGCCAAAGCCACAACCTACGTGCCAGAGAGTTTTAAAGATTTTTTGAAGCAACAGTTAAGGTGGAAGAAGTCGTTTATCAGGGAAAGCATTATGATCCTGCCTTTTGCCGAAAAAAGAGGCGGGATTCTATTGTTTGAAACGGTTTATAATCTGATATTGCCAATTTTTGGTTTGTTGGCGCGCATTGTTCTGATCATATATGTTGTTTACCACCCCATGGTTGGAGTCTACTTTTTGTTGTTGATGGTTGTAACTGCTACTATGAGGAGCTTATTAATGTTTGAGCGACGCCAATATGATTTGATATTTCGCAATATTGTTTATGCATATTTGCACGAGTTCTTGATTTTTTGGCTATTCCCGATTGCGGCTCTAACTTTAAAAAGAAACCAATGGGGGAACAGGGGTCTTAGTCAGCAAGTGGTAAAATAATAGTTTTTATGTATATTGTGAATTATGGATAAATTAAGCGATTTCCTGAATAGTTCTCTGAATAATAAAGGTCTTTCTGGAGCCACCGGAGGGGCTGTAGTGTGTTTTTGGGCTGATGAATGGGGAAAGGGGCGTTTTAAGCCAATATCTTACTTTAGGGGCGTTCTAAAGGTTTCTGTGGATTCTGCTTCGGCTGCTCAGGAGTTGCAGATGGAATCTCACAAACTTATTAAGCATCTCAATTTAATCGCCGCCCAAAACAACGGTCCCAAAGTGAGGGAGATTAGGATAGTTAATATTGAATAATGAATAAAGAATGATGAATAATGCTAAAGCCAAATGCGCAACAAGCTGATAAGCTAACAAGCTGATAGGCTGATACCTACCTCAAAACCATTGACAAAAAGCAAAAAATGTGCTACAATGTGAGGTCTTTCGGAGGGTGAGAAATCTCCCTTTGAAAGAGGTAAATACACAATGGTCGAGTGAGGGGATAAGCGCGTATGCGCTCCCAATCCGGCCTTAAGTTTCTTGGGGACACTTCCCCATGTAGGAGCGCTTAACTATGCGTTCTATCGCTTTTTTGTTTTTTGTCGTTATCGTTCTGGTGGCGTCCGTTGGCACAATCTGTGCAAGCGACGCTACCCCGGACTTCGAACAGGAGTTGGCGGCTCCGTGTGAGACCATCACGCGGGTCGCCATCGCCCCGGTACAGTATGCGCCGATCGGCGGCTTCGGCCGCTGGTCAGGCGATGTTCCTGGATTTGTCCAGGAGCGGTTGTATGCCCTGACCCCGGAACTCGGTCGCCAGTATGGGGTCGAGGTCTGCGAGCGCGAGGGCTTGCCGGTGATCGCTGCCGAGCAGGCACTGGCCAACGACCCCATGTTCGACGCCCAGTCCTTCTCCGAGCAGGGGCAGGGCCAGGGCGCTAGCGCCATGATCCTCTGCACCGTTACGCGGTGCAGTTTGGACACTAAGCGCACCAACTTCTCCATCGGCGGCGGGCGACGTTGGAGTTGGAGAGAGGCGGAGAGATGTTGCCTGGGGAATGCCTGAGGCCTATCAAGGGCGACCTCTCTTCACATCCCCAAACATGGGTGAGTGTGGAGAAGCCGAAATCTCTGCCCTTACCGAGGCCGCGGATAAGGCAATCCGGCAGATGCTCCAAAAGCTTCTGCCCGGCATCGGCCAGACCACGGCCATGCGCGAAGGCTGGCGGTTCGACCCGGTAACGGGTCAGCCGATAGGTCCCGTGCACTGCCCAACCTGCGACAAGGAGATGCCAAGAGGGGCGAAGTTTTGCCCCTTCGATGGCTCACGGCTTGGCCGTAACCGTGGCTAGGTAGTTAAGGTAGAGCGGAGTACAACTCAGTCTGAAAATGACTGGGAAGCTCCCGCCGCTCTGCTACGTGGCTCGGGAGAACCGAGCAAAAGGGGAGTAGGTCACACAGACCGAACTTAAGCGCCCACCAGGCTTTTATAGCTGGTGGGCGCTTTTCGTATTCAACAACTCTTAACTTAGAACTTATAACTTAGAACCCTATATGTGTGTAAGCAACTGTTTGAGGGTTCTGCCACAGGCCGCTTCGTGATCTGAAACCGCTGCATATTCCTGTGCCGGGGTAAACGCTTCCGTAGCCGACTTTGGGACAGATTGTATAATTAACCATATCCACATTAGCTATTACATCTTCTTTACGGCCGGTCATTATTTGCACAGGAACCAATGTCTTGTCGCCGGTTAGCTCTGCCATCTCTAATACATCTTTTATTAGGCGATCCGCTTTATACTGTGCCGCTTTAATGTTATTTGCTTCTCTCTCTTTGCTCTTCATGCCGTCAAATGTGCCAAATCCGGGATTATCCCATATGGAGCTATCTGGCGGAGATTCTAGGGAAGGGTAATAGCCATCTGCTGTGCAGCGAAGGAGCGTTTTATAAACTCCAAACAAGTTGGTAATAATGAAGGCGGCGATAGCAAGAGGAGTTGGCCCAAAGATTAAACAACTTAAAACTAATTGACCCAGGCTTCCAGGTACTAGCCCAAGAGCCTCTTCAACTACGCCGGTAACGGTTCCAATAATCTTTAAAGCGAACTCTTGGATTTTTGAAAAAGCCAATTGTGCTACAATCGCCCATGGCCCGCTAAAGGATGCTCCGGCAAATGAGAAGCTGGCCGTTGCCGAACCGATAAAGTTTTGATAGAGCGCATAGGCGGTGCCTGCGGGTAGACCTAATTTCTCATCAGCCCAATTGCTTATAAAACTAACAGCACCATCAACCGAGAAATTTTCTTTAAAGGATTTAATAACACCACTAAAGCTGTCGGCTAGATTACCTGTATGAACAAAAGATAATAAAGCCGAAGCAACTCCCTCGCCTAAGTTTATACCCATTATTGTCGGGGCGTGGTCCATAATAATCTTGTCTAGGGAATTGGACAGCTCTCCGAGGTCTATTCCTAGAGCACCGGCAACTGAAGCAATGTCTATCTTGCCTCCAGAGGTAAATATTTGCGCGATAGCTTTAGCTTTTTCACCGCCAAAAAGTCCAGCAAGTTCGGCTAATCCGCCATCTTCCATTGAAAGGAAAGAACCAACCATATTTTTTAAGGAGTTAACCTTGTCAAATGGGCTTCCCTCCATTATTGATCGAACAAAATTGGCCGGTATTAGATTGCCTTCTTGGAATAGCTGAGAATCCATTGATTTGAATTGGAATATCTTACCCAATCCCTCCTCCAAGCTGGATCTGGCATTAGCTTCGGCCATCAGCGCTTTGTTTATAATAAAGTCTTTGGCATCGCCCTCAAGCGAGGCTGGAATTTCAGTGTTAGATCCTGCTTCGATGGGGTATTGAATATTTGCATATTCTACTGTCCCAGGGTAGGCCATTGCAGTTCCTTCTACTGAGGCCTGGGGGATATCAAGGGATAGTTGTCCAGAAGTCAGAGCATCTACATCTTCTTCTGAAGTGCCTGCAGCATTTGTTTCTGCTATCATCCACTGTCTGGCTTGCTCGGCAACCATGTCTGTGGCGCCACTGTCCCCAAAATATGAGCCGAAAACCGAGCCAAACACATCTTTGAATTCGAATTTAAAGTCGTTTGGCACATTAAGACAGGTTTTTGACTGACCCCCAACTTCGCACTCTTTGCCAAGTATAGATGGAATATTGTTAACGATCCCAATAACCTGCAAAGGCCTAAAATCTCCCTCGAAAACATTGTTCATAATGCCTTTAATATCGCCAAGCACACCGTCGATATCTGCTAATCCCGGCAGGTCTTTCATTACTGGTATGAGGCTGCCCATTGGGCCTTCAGGGCTCATAATCTCTTGAGACAACAAAGAGGCGCTTCGAATGGAATCCTTAGCAATATTAGCAATGCTGTTAGCGATATTTACGGCACTTAGTACGCTATCCGGAAGTTTTACTACTGTGTTTAAGGCTCCGGCCAAGTCTGCAACTCCTCCAACTGCCGAGAATAGATCTCCGCTCCCGATTTGATTGATGGCAATTTTGGCAAAATTGACCATATTTTGTGCTTTGCCGACCGTGCCAAGCTGAGAATCTAATTTACCGATACCCTGTTCAACTAAAATGGCTAAGGCATTGCCAACGCCATCCTTTTTAACAAAATCACCCAGATCAATATTGAAAATATTACCAAACGTGCCGATATTAAAACCAGCTTTATCGTCAAAGTTTGCAGAGAAGAGGTTTCCTAGCAGGTTATCCAACTGACCTGTAGCTACGGAGGCGAAGTCGCTGCTGAGTGTGCCTATTAAATTGCCGATAACCGCATTTAGACCGTTAACTACCTTGTCGTTACCGATGCCAAGCACGGAGGCGATCGCTCCGCCGAACTTCCCGGCTATTTGGGTGTCTTCGAGCAGATTAATGCTTATGCTTTTAAGCATTGAATCAAAGTTAACGCCGCCTGTCCCCAATAATGAGTTTATCAGTGAGCCTCCCAAACCGGAGAGCTGCCCATCTATGCTGGATAATTGGGATCTTAAAGAGAACAGCATTGACTCAAGTTGGAATGTCGAATTTGTGCCCCCGAATGCGTCTAGAATGCCTTTTAGGGCCGCCCCGGCCTGATTGACGTCGCCTGTTAATATGTCAGTGTTTTTTAACAGTTGATCAGACATTGCGCGTAGCTTGGATCTTAACTCTGAAAGCTTCGAAGCTGTTTCCGGGTTTAGCCCGTCTAAACCCTTGGACTGACTATATATTTTGATGAGATTCAACTGGTCTGAAAAAGATTTGCTGAAGTGCGAGTTGTCGCCAGTGATTTCTGAAATTATTGATGATGCAAGTGATTTAATGTCGTTACTTACCGGTAATTTCAGAGAGTTTACCAGGTCAAAAATTGGAATTTTTCCAAGTAGTTTTTCGGGCGTATCAAAGACTTCCCCTAGGTTAATAGAACCGGAGGGAATCCCCAAGATAGTTTCGAGTTTGCTAATCCCAAACTGTTTGGCGATATCTCTGGCATTATCAAACTTGAGGCCTTCGATACCCAGAGCATTTCCTATTAGTTCAAAGGCAGTATTCTTGACCAAATTTTCTTTCTCTTTGCTGGAAGAGTCTAGAATTTTGGAAATTGACAAAATTGAACCGGCGCTCGTACCCATCTCTTTGTCTATTAGGTATGCGCCGACTTCGGATAGGACGTCTTTGCCTTGGCCGTTTATAATGCGTAGAACATCGTTAGCATCAATTTTGGCGAAGCCCATATCTGTTCCGAGGTAGCTGTTAATTTCCGGAAGTGAATTCTTTTCTAAGTATCGGGAACCGAGTATCTGTAGATAATCTACTGCGCCCAAACTTTTATCTTCACCGCTTCTGCTAAACAGCTTCTTTACAGTTGCTCTGTCTATTGATAAAGAGTCAAATAGCGACTGTTCTATTTCTCGATAAGCTTCGTCATTAACAACTGTCTTAACTTTCTCTTCAAGAAATTTTTGTAGATTGCCGGTTGCGCCGTCTGCTCCACCAATTTTGCTAAGTGCAGTAGATGCCTTTTGAGACAAACCACGCACAATGTCAGCCAAATAACTGATTTCGTCACCTTTGTGAGTTGCTCTGTAAGCCTCGGCCTCTTCATATAAGTCAAATACGTGTGTGCCGTTTTTATCGTGATAGAAGTAGCCACTAGTGGCAGTAATTTTATTACTCTCGTCTCTGGAGGAATTTAAATCTGATAAGAGTTCTGGAGATATGTATGATTTGAAATAGACTTTATTGTATTTTGCATCTTTGTCTCCCTCTTTTTTGGCGATAAACTCCTTAAGAGAAGCCTCAGATATATTAAGTTTATTAGAGACCTCTGAAAGCTCCTTTTTGCTAAAGATGCTCGAATCATATTTACCTAGCGGTTTATTGCTTACGTAGCTCTCTGTGGTTCCCTTGGGCAGATTATTGATCATGTCATTCTTCTGAGCTTTCTCTCTTGCCTTAGACCATTCGGAAAAATCTCCGTTCATTAGTTTGTCTAAGTCAAACCCTTTTAACCCTAAGATCTCCGCAACAAGATTTTTTGCTTTGGAAGCAGAGGTTGATAATCTAGATTGGAATAGAGAGGCGAGTTTGTCCACAGAAAGTTTATCTTTTGTTTCTTCGCTTCCAATAAAAGATAGATCTACTCCGGTCTTCTCGGAAAGGACTGAAACTGCTACTGACTTCAGTAGTGTTTCTCCGCTGTCGCTTTTGTCACCCTCTCCTTTTAAGGCCTCTGCTACTCTTGTTAGCGCATCGGCTGGAATGTTTAGGGAATAGGCCAGTTTGGAAGCGCCTAATCCTTTGAGGTAGGTGGCGATATCAACTCTTCCGCTAAGAAGAAGTGCTAAATCATCGTTGCCGATTACCTTGTCTCCAAGGCTCATTGTAAGATCGGAGTTTATGTCGGATATGTTTATATCTTCATATCTGAAGTCACTTTCTTCGTTGCCCACAGAGATTTCGTAAGAGGATTCGCCCACCTTTTCTAGCTGATAAATAGCGCTGCTAATCTCTCTGTCCTTATTTAGGGAATTTCTTTTTGCTAGGCCGGAGAGCTCCGTTAATTTTCCGGACATCTGGTAATAGGTGCTTAATATCTGTCTATTGCCGTCAAGAATCTTTTTGCTGTTCTCTTGATCTTTTATCGAGTTAGATGATTCTTCAAGGGCGGTGAGGTTGTCTGAGAGCTGCTGTTTAATATCTTTGATCTTGTTGCCGACTGATTCTTCTTTGTTCTCAATGGTGGCGACTAGGTTGTTGACTCTGTCTTTTAACTTCGATAAAGAGTCATTAACGGCTTGGGCTTTTTCTTTATAGAACGAGCTGTCTTGAACAGGCAGATTAAATTCTGGTAGAGATATGTTTGTTTCCTCTTCCATCTTTAACTCTTTGCCGTTTGGTTTAAGAGAATAGCTTAACAGGCTCTTGCCCAATCTTTTAAATATTCCTTTGCTTTCCCCGTCTTTACCAAAGATACTATAAAGGTCGCTACCTTTAAGTTTGGTTTTTGCAACATACGAGTTGACCGGCAGACAAGCCTGCTTGGGGGTATCATCTTCTGCGGTGTAATCAACTGTAAAACTTGCATTGGGATTAATCAGCCAATTGCTTAGCCTTTCTCTGCCAAGATCATTTTTTTCAAGAGTTTTTGCAATAGTCCACGAGCCGGCTTTTTTGATTTTGTCCCAAACATCCTCAGAATTTTTGAAATTCAAAAAACTGTCAATAGTTCCTTCTGGCAAGCCCATCATCTCGTCTCGCCAGTTCGAATACGATTCAGTGCCGATAGTAACCGTGGCTTGATTGTCGGTGTCGGAACAGCTGTTTGTTGTGCTAACTCCGAAGCCAGTTCTGCTCGTATCAACGCAGTTGTAGTTTGGATAAAGATAAGCCGTTCTCATCAGTTTCGCTGCCGCTACCTGCTTGACATATTCTGAAACTGGAAGTCCGTTTTTTAGTTCATTTGTTAAACCACTCTTAAGGCCAAGTTTCTGATCTATGTAGTTTGTATCTCTAAAAAACGAATCCAGTCTTGCCTTGCCGGCGTTTGAAATAACATCAGAAATGTTATTTTTGTTATAAAAAGAGCCTTCGGGAAATCCAAATTCCCACTCAATAGACTTGGAGCCGATTTTTTGGTTGAGATCGTTGGAATCAATTACTCCGTCTGAGAAAGTGTTGCTAGGCAACCTTAATTCTTGAGCGATTCTTGATAATCCGATATTTTTTAGCATCTCCTCTTTGCTGTCGCCACTAAGTGAACCGTAGGGCAGATTCAAATTCTTCTCTATATATGATCTTCCAATAGCTTCAGCTAGTTCCTCCGTAGAACTTATTGATGTGTCAATAAATGCCTCTTTGGGTAGCCCTAGTTTGTCCGCTAATATCGCTCCACCCGATTTAAACAGTAGGTCTTCAAGATTGTTATTCCAAATATCTTTAAGTGGGGCATCAATGGACGCACCAAAGATCGATTTGCCTATAGCCTCAGAGATATCTGAGAAATTATTCATTTCTTGAGTAGAAATTCCATCAAAGTCGATATTTAAACCGGAGAACATTGATTGTAGCGCACTTTGGCTGGCCGACAAAAACATTTCGTTGTAGCTAGCATCAATTTTATCTTTCTCGGAGTTATAGCCGGCTTGAGTCTGATAAAGCAACTTAATGGCTTGTGGCGGTTTTGCTGTTTTTTTGCTACCTCCAATTCTTTTCTTCTCAATGAGGGTGCACTTTATATCATCTATCTCCGAAATATCAACGGCTTGCCCGTAAAAATGAGAAGATATTGTGTCTGGTTCAATTTCTTTGTCACCGATTAAAGCTGTGGCCGTTGTTTCTCCTTCAGCGTTAATTACATCAATTATGGCAGTGGAGCTACGGACGATGTTTTTAGCCACCGGATCGACAGGGTCATAGAACTGATCTACTTCTGTCTTATCTGCTTTGACTTCCTCTATGGTTTTGTCCTTGCTACTTGAGCTTAAAACTCCGGAGTCATCTTCTTTTGATTGCTCTTTTAGAGCGATATCTTCTTTTTCGGCGCTTTTCCTCTCGGTATCATAATTCTTAGTAATTCGCTCAACCTTTATTCTATAGTGCCCTGCACCACCTTGGTTTTTTGGTGTGATAAGATAGGCCAGCATCTTCAACACGCGGCTGTCTATGGTGTTGTTGAGTTGATCAAGAACCTCTTTCTCAACAAAATCTTTTTCATTTTCCAATTTGTCGATAGCTTCACCCAACTCAATACCTAAGTATTCGGCCAATTTGTTGGGATTGGCTATGAGGCGGTTTTTGACATATTCATTATCTTTAAGCTTTTGTTGGTTGTCTTCCACTAAGCTATAAAAATCAGTATAGTTTTCACTCTGCATCTTAGCTAATTCGTCGACGCTTTTGCCGGATAGAATAGACAATTCCTCTAGGTCTGTTTCTAGGTTTGGCATTACGCTACCGGCAACCTTAAGCTGGATAATCTTGTGTTTGTCTGTGCTACTCATTAAGATTTTGTCATTTTCTGAGTTGTATTTGCTGGGCTTAATATACTTCTCTAACCCTGTATAGTCGGCTTCTTCGGCATCCTCAAAACCTGTGGCGAGTACCTCTTCTTCCGGAATCGTTTCGTCGGAGAAAACTTTGTCTGCGTCTGGATCGTAAACATAATCATCATCGGCTAGTGCATCAACTCCCTCCGAGTCTAAGTCGGAACCCGAATAGTCCTCTGTGTCACCAATATCAGAGACGTATTCATCATCAGGGTCCGGAGCTCGAACTTCTGCCAGAGTGCTAAGAGGGTAGAGGAACTGTACAAAGACTAACAAATATATTATTGCTTTGTAACGTATGTTTTTCATTAGGCGTCCCTCAATGCCCAGAGGCCTTTAATTTTATTGCCCAATTCGCTTGCAGGCGAAGGCCTACCAGCTTTGCCTCGTCTGGAGGCGGACGGGTCGTTAAGAATTAAATATCTTCCGTCGTCGCTTACCCCCACAATTACTACCCAGTGCTGGCTACTGGCGCCGAACGCTGTTACTCCTTTTGCCAAGATGGGATTGCCCGCTTGAATCTCTTTTCTTATGGCATCTACGTTTTGTGGCACAGTAACTAGCTTTTTGTTAACCCCATTATCTCTCATCCACTGGACCCACACCTCCTTGTTTAGTGCCATACTACTAGTTTTCTGGGCTATTAGCTGTCCAAGCATTGGTGGTGTTGCGTTTGACATGCCGTAGTATCTGGCAATCATGGTGCAAGATGTTATGGCACAGCCGGCGCTGGCGTATGTTCTTCCTGGCTTCCATCCACTACTAACGTGCGCTTTTATGTTGCCCCAATCTTTGTGCCCCTGATTAAGATAAAATGATTTGTAATTAATGAGTGATTGTTGTGACCCCAAGATAATGTTGGCATTATTCACGTCCTCTGAATTAAAGGCGCTGGCGGCTACTCCGGCGCCTCTGCCAAGGCCACCTTTTAATGCGGCGCCGACGATACCTATTAAACTGCCGATTATTAACAGCATAACTATAGCGTTGAGTCCTACTATTGGCAGGGCATATTTTTTAACCAGAGGCATGAGTTTTTCTGTTGCATACCTGACGGCTTTGTCTGCTATGCCTGCCGCCAATGCACCTACTCCACTAGCAACTAGTGCGGCAGCTGTAGCTTTACCGGCCGCATTGGCTGCAATTTTTGTTCCGACTTGTTCAGCCATGTCGGCTACCCCGCCGACATCTCCCTGTGCCAGTTTGCCTGCTGCTTGAGTCCCAAGTTTTGCCATTTTTGCTTTAGATACAACTCTGGAGTCGTCAAGCCCTGGTTTATTTTTGGCAAAATCATCTGCCGCTGGAGCTGTAATATCTTTTTTACCGGGGTTTGCGGTTAATGCTGGCCCGCCACCCGGTTGGAAGTCGGATTTATTTTGGTTTAAGTTGCCTGTTGTTGGGGGCTGTTGTTGGGGACTGTTTTGGCTTTGGGGATTATTGGCTGAACTGTTTTTATTAAAGTTGTCAACAACTGGGCCAGATTGTTTATCGGCGGCACCAGTCTGATCGGATTGTTTATTTGCAGAGGTGTTTTCATTGCTTTGATCGGTCTTCTTACTGGGATCTTCCGGCTTGTCTTTGCCTTCATCTTCTTTCTTTTGTTCCTCCTTATCTTTCTCCTCTTTTGTTTTCCCAAAGATATCTTCGTTTCTGATGCCTTGTTGTGAATCTATCGAGTCATTACGAAAAGAGCCCTCATTTTCGTCTTCCTCCCCGAGCAACTTTAAATCTGGCGGGCTATAGCTCCCCTCATGGGTGATTGGTTGGTCTTCCAGTTCGTTGTCTTCTGCAAGCCTTAGCTTTGGCTTGGAAATTTCTTCTTCCGGATCTAATTTTTTGGCAGCTTCTCCCATATACCCTCGCTTAGATAATAAATATCGTTATTATATGTGGGGAAATAGTTTGATCAAATCCTGTTTTTGCACCCCGACACCATTAGCATAGAGTTGATAGTGCAGGTGGTCTGAACCTTTAAATGTTACGCACATTAAATCGTACCAGCTACAATTACGAGCAGTAACTGCGATTTGTTGTCCTCTCTTTACCTCTGTGCCTTTCTGAATTCCGCTCACAAATTTAATATGTGCAAATATGGCACCGTGTTTACCATCGCTACTTTTTAGCCACAGAACTCCGCCACCTTTGCCATAAGAAGATTTGTGATTTGGATATGTTACGCCCACAATTTTGCCATCGAAGGTAGCATAAATTGGGACCTGTGATCCTCTGGCTACATTCCAGTCAATAGCTGAATCTCCGTTATTCCTAAAACTTCCGCCGAATTGACTGACGCCAAACAATCCGTGGCCCTTTCTATTGTGGGCGCTGTTGTTTACGCTTTTAGCTGCCGATTTCATTTTGTCCCCGTATGGGGGATAGAACTGCCCTGCGATCTCCGGGCCGATACCGCCGGTTAAGGTGCTTTCTGAGTTGCTGGCACATTGAGAGTTGCTTGAACCACTGGATACCGCATTGCACCCTCCGACACTTAGCAATTTACCGCTAGAGTCATATTCGCCGTTTTTGAGAAGCGAGGCAACCGTAAAGGCGCCGTCTTGTGATTCGCCGGTTGAATAATCGCTACAACCGTCATTTTTGCATTTTCTATAAAGCTTTGCGTCGTGCCTTTGGTCGAAGTTGGCCATCACGTATGGAGATCCGTCATATCCGGGATTTCTTGGAAATCCCAAACGCACTGCCTGATCTTTATACCTTTTAGCTGCCCCGTTATATCCAAAGAGAGCTCTTTTTATGGTTTCTTCGTCCCAGCCGTTGATCTTTTTTCCAGCCAATGCTTGAGCTTTTCCTTGTAGGTGATTTACTGCCCAGATTGCTGTCTCCTCCAAAGTTCTTCCGACAACTTGGGGCGGTTTCAGGCATTTACACTGTTTGCCGACTCTCTCTCCTTCACAAAGTGAATGATTAGGGCTCATTGAGCCTTCTCTGTAGTGAATTGCGGCCACTACTTCCCACGGAACACCAGTTTTGCCTTCTACGCTTTTGTAAACGGCCATGTTTTGATTTACTAACCCAATCCATGAACTTCCTTTGGCAAAACCGGCCAAAGTGCCACTGGGACAGGTTACTGCCCCATCAATGCAGGTGCCGCTACCAAAAATGCCACCGAACGCGCCAGTAAATTTTTTAACATATCCCATTACAACGGCAAAAGTTATGCCAAAGGCTAAAATCCAAAAAACCATGCTGATTCCCAGCATTATTACAATAGGGATTATTCCTTTGTGTTTTTTGCTCCCCTCCATATATCCTAAAACTACTTTAAGCTAAGGGCATAAAGCTTGTTGTCAGCCAAATAAAATAGTATTTCGTCTGTATTAGAAATGCACAGGCTGTTAACATACATTTTGGCGGCCAAGTTTATTCTAAAACCAGAGTCTTTTTTCTCGGCTAAATTATAAATAAAAAGCGAATCTCTTTGTTTTTCTGTGTTGTATGTTGCAACTATTATATCACTATCGTTTTTGTTTAACAAGGCAACTTTAGGCATTAGCGCTCTAACGGAGAGATCTTTTTTATTGCCACCATCTTTATCCATCACACCCAGAGTGAGCTTAACCGGATTTGAGGGGTCAGGGGAGTAGCTAGTGTAAAAGATTTTACTACTGTCTGGAGAAAAAATCGCTTCAACATTGTTTCCGGCGTCGCTAACCGTGGTAAAGGTTCGTTTGTAGGTATTGAATAAATATATCTTGTTGGTGGAGGCATCTTTGTTCCTTGGTATCACTATTAACCACTCGGAGTCTGGTGACCATTTTAGATAGGGATTCTCTATTCCCATTTCGAGAAAGTTCGCCACTCTTGTCGGCTCTGAGTTGATTTTGTTAGAATACATCAATGTTTTTTCTCCGCTTGGCGGGGCATAATAGTAGGCAATCTTGCTGTCGTCTGGCGCCCAGGCGATGTCACCAATATATTCTCCGTATTTTACCTCTTCTTGACTAACCAAATTGTATTTTTTTAAATCAAAAAAATATGCCCCATTATCTTTTTTGAAAATGGCGGCGTCTTTTTTGGGCGACCAAACAATATCTTTTATCCCGGAAAGCGGGGGGTTAGAAATCTTTCTATTGTAAATAATAGAAATGTTCTTTTCTTGGTCAACTTGGAACTTAGCTTTATATAAAGCTGTGCCATTATCAGAAAGGTAGAAGATTGAATTGTCTTCTTCGGCAATAGAGAGAAAGGTGGCTTTGCTTTTCTCGGTGAGGCCTATTTCATCAACAACTGCGATAGGGTTCTTTTTTAGCACAACCGAATATGCAAATGTTTTGCCCCTTTTTAGAATCATTTCTTGGCTGTAGCCAATATAACCGTCTGCCTCGACTGTCAGGGTGGCTTTGCCCGGCTTTACTTTTATTTTTGCTTTACCGCTACCATCCAAAGGTACTGGGGCATTGTTTATTCTAATTATTGAATTGGAGGGGGAAGCTGATATGTCAACATAAGATCTCCCTAAAATAACCACAAGAATAATCACTAGAATAACCAGTATTGTTGCTGAAATTCCTATGATCGCTTTAGTGTTGGCAATTTTGTAATCAATCATTTACTCTCCAAGTAGTTGTTTGGGGTTTGTGGTTATTATTTGATCCTCAGCATATGAGGCAACTATTTTTATGGCTACGTGGTTTAATCCGGCAAAGAACAATCCTTCACCAACATCAGACTCTAGTAATAAATACTTCTCTCCCTCTGTTAATCTAAAGGTTTCGGCCACGATATCAATTGATGAGGTTGATTGTTTCATTAGTAGCTGCATAGAGGAGTTGCTTACCACAGCTTTACCATATCTTGATCCTAAAAAATCCTCTACATCTTGGCTTATAACAGTTACGCCTAAGTAGTATTTTCTGGCTCTCTTAACCAAGCCATGTAAAAACTTGGCAGAATCTTCGTATTGCATCATCCACCATGCCTCATCTATTACCATGATTCTTCTTTTTCTTTCGCGCCTAATCTCTGTCCAAATATAGTTTAAGATTATATACATGGCTATTGGTCGAAGCTGTTCCTCTAGGTCGCGCACCGAAAACACTACCATGCCGGAGTCCAGCCTAAAATTTGTGGTTTGATTAAACATATTGGCAAATGTGCCCTCAACATATTTTGAGAGTCGAGCCCTTAGTGATTCTGTGCCTCTCATATTTGAGAGCATATTGTATAAATCTTGCATAATAGGCGCTTCATTTTTTTGAGACTCGATATCATAGGTGATATCTTTGATGGCATATGTTTCAAAGAGCGCTTTATCTATAATGGCGTCTTCTTCTGGCGTCATGCCCCCAACCATTAAATTGATTAGGCCGTGAAGAGAGGCGATATTGGATCGCAAAACGTCTTCTCCTGATTCATCATCTTCACTACCTTGAGGTAAATCAAAAGGATTAATGCGATGTTTGGAACTCAGAGAAAGAACCAGATAATTGCCTCCAACTGCGTCACACAGTGTTTGGTATTCATTTTCCGGATCCACAATAATCACATCTGATCCTGTCATTAAATATCTGACAATTTCTAATTTGATTGCATAAGATTTACCTGCACCAGACTTGGCAAAAACCACAGTGTTGGCGTTTTCCAAATTAAAGCGGTCAAAAATAATTAATGAGTTATTGTGCCGGTTAATACCGTATAATATTCCATCTTCTTGAGTAAGCTCGCTGGAAGTAAAAGGGAAGGTGGAAGATAGTGAGCCGGTATCTAAGTTCCTTAAGACATTAATTTTGTCCTCCATGAGAGGCATTGTAGTGGTAAAGCCCTCCTCCATTTGTAGCATGGACTCCTTGGAATAAATGAGCATTCCGCCGAGTGTCGATTCAAGTTGTTCAAAGATTGAGTGTAGCTCTTCGGGATTTTTACCATACACGGTAAAATAAAGACCAAATTGGAAAAGCCTAATCTCTCCTTTTTGCAAGACATCGCGCAATGCGTCTATATCACCAAGTGCAGTATCAAGCTCAGGGTCTCTTGGTTGACCTTTTTCTGCGTCGATTTGTCGCGTTGACTCCAGCTTTCCTATCTGCTTTTTTAAGTCATACATCACATCTTTTGTTTCAAGGGGGTGAATATACATACCAATATCCATGGTAATGTCGTAGTTAATTATGGGGGAGAGCCAGTTAGTTTCTAAGTATCTTGGGTAAGTAAAAACAAAAAGTGTTTTACAATATAGTTCCCCGACCTGAAGATAATTTGGAGTCACAACAAAAGCGGCCGGAGCTATTATGTCCCTAACGCTTGCCAAGCCCGCTGACACTTGGTCGTTGTGTGGAGTCTCGGTCTTTTTTTGCCAGAACTTAGGATCGGAAGATTCTTTCTCTCTCTCTGCAATGTTCTTCTGTGCTATGTCTCTGGCGACTTGTGAATCGGTTTGTTTTTCTTCTGTTGTTTGTGTTGTGTCCATGCTTAAAGTCCGTAATTTTGATTATTACTATTTTCTGGTGCGGTTTCATCAACAACGGTTGGTGTAGCAGAGACACCTTCTGTCACTGTTGTTGTAGTCTGTGCTGGCTGGGGTGGGTCTTGACCGTCAACCTTTTCTCCTGGTAGTGGTTCTTGCTCTTCAGTTTCTTCTGTCTGGCCGGCTACAGGTGATGAACCAGTCGTTGCAGCAACTGAATTATTCTTTTGGTGCTCTATTACTAAACTTTGGTTGTCGATAACCTGCTCCCCACCAACTGTAGACGTCATGTCGGTGTGTGGTATTGGTATATCTTCAGTGGCACCATCTTTTTTAATTTGGCTTACAAATGAGCTGGATATATCGTCGGGATCGGTCAATCTTTCTTTGCCGGCGACCTCCGGATTATATATTTCGTAAAAGACCTCAATAATCTCTTTGGTATTTAACTGTCTACAGTGCAATCCCATTCCGCCCAGCCCCTGTGCTACAGTTTGTGCTCTCTGTCTTAATTCTTTAGAGTAGGTTTCGAAGTCTGTTTCAGATATTTTTAGATGGTTTTGGTCGGGCCCTTTTTTAAATATCTTATCGAGTATGCTGTTACTAACCACCAAGGGCTGATAACCCACAACCACATAAAATCTTTTCTTCATGATATTGGCTAAATTGATGAGTTGACCCACAAAGTCGACATAGTCTTGAGTTTGAATCTTTAAAAGTTCGTTGGTCTGTTTGGGTATTAAAGATTCTATCTTTTTTAAGTATGGTGACAAATCAAGCTTGTTAGACTTAACAACAATCTCGATAGGGAAGTGCAGAGAATTCAGAAAGGATTGATACTGAAAAATCAGAGAATTCTTCTCCTGCTCGCTTTTCAAATCAAAATTTATCGCGGCAATTTCTAAAATCATCCTATATTGGCCCGTTTTTAGGATCGTTACACCGTCTTTAATCCCCGCAATGGGGATATTTGATTGGGTTGAAATCGGCATTTTGATTTTATCTTAGTTTAATTTTGTCGAAATTCTGTGAATCGAGCTCTTTCGCCATCTTCTCGAAATCCTCTTTGGTCTTGCCTTTAATAATTGTTTGGTTATTTTCGATTTTGACCGGCTTGTATATCTCTACTTCAAAACCATCTGGAGAATCTTTTTGCCAAACCCTCCTTTTGGGGGTGCCAATAAATTTTAGGAACGCCATGAAGTAGAAGAGAAAGGGCCTTTCATTGATCTTTAAAAAAACAACTGCTGCAGTGAACAACAAAACTAACACAGCTAGTATCTGGTTGAGCGGTTTGGGTAGAGAGCCAAAACAAACGTAGGCTAATCCACCTCCAAGAACTGCCTCGACGAACTGGATCATGGTAAGCGGCCCCAGTATTCTGTCAGGCATATCAATATTTTGTGGGACCTTAAATCTCAAAGACCCCTCCCAAATTTATTTTTGTGCTTACCTAATTATAACACAAAACTATTCAACTGGCTTTGTAAAATTAACTTCATCTGCGAAAGACTCAATTGCTCCGGCCACGGCTGCTCCCATATTCTCCTGCTGGGTTTTGGGGGCTTCTGGCCCAGACCCGGATTGGGGAATCCCTCCATCATAAATCCCCTCATTGTCTAATTCTCCTCCAGATTGTAGTCTGTTTTGAGCAGCGGCCTTTATTTTATCGTCACCCAAATGTTTATCTGCCAAATCGAAGAACTTGTTATACATTTCAGATGCTTGTTTAAACTCTGGGAATTGCTGGCTTCTTTCTGCTTTTTCTTCTGGCGTTTTAGCTCTTAATATCTCGGCGACTCTAGTTTTTGTATCAGTTCCACCCTCCGTAGCATTCGAAGAAGCATATTCGTTTAGTCTTTTTAAACCAACAGAGCTCAAGTATTCACCAATAAAACTCTGCCTTTCCCCGTTAGATTTTAAATATATGGCGGTATAATCGGTTAATATCTCCTTGGCGGCTAAAGATTCTCTTTGTTGTTTAAAAGCCTCATATTCTTGCGGCGGTTTACCGGTTTTTTGAAAATCTTGAGGCATATTAGATAACATATCCAAAACGGTTTCTATGTGTCCGGATTGGGGAATTCTTTCGCCCTTGCTGTATTGAGCTAACTGTATTATTTCATCGGAAAACTTCTTTGCTTCAACAACCGCTTCTTTTTGCTGTTCATTTTGAGGGTTCTTGTTTAAAAAGACATCTTCTGTGGCTACATGTGACATCTCGTGAATAATCATATGCCGGATGTCGAGCTCTGACCCATCTTCCGCCTTGTATTCGCCGGTAAGTGCCTCTTTAGCAATGATTATCTCTCCGGTTTGGGGGTTGCAGAACATTATTCCTTCATAACCGTTTTGCGCCATTGACTGCTGTTTTAATGTGTCACCCTTCATAACCGTAA